>CAYPXK010000085.1:0-10466 GCA_964414695.1 uncultured Thermoproteaceae archaeon
TGTGGGCTGGTGTGACAGAAGGTGCAAAAGAACTTACAGAACTCCATGAGATCGTTGAGAGACTTGTTGGAAAGTATGGAATTAAGGATGATAAAGAGTTTACGCCACACTTAACTATTGCTCGAATAAAATCTGGTAGAAATAAGCACGTTATAGCTAACTTATTGACAAAATATCAAGATTTAGAATTTGGAGAACAGGACGTTGTTGAGGTTAAATTAAAGAGAAGTATCCTGACTCCACGTGGGCCAATATATAGTGACCTTCTCACTGTGCCTCTCTCATGAGGAGTCTTGAACAAGTACTTGAGGAAGCTAGAAAACTCGTTGAGCCAAGTGCAGAGGAACGTGAGAGAGTTAGATCTGTCCTTGATAAGATTGTCCCTCTCCTAAGGCAGGAACTTGCTAAACGTGGTTTTGGCGATTGTGAGGTTAGTGTTCAGGGAAGTATAGCGAAGGATACTTGGCTACCTGAGAATAAGGATATTGACATATTTGTAATATTCCCAAAGTCGAGAACAAAGGAAGACCTTGAGGCACTTGTATCTAATGTTATAGAAATCGCAAATGAGCATAATATTGAGTGGACGCTAAAGTATGCACAACATCCATACGTTCAGCTTCATGTTAATGGATTTGATGTTGATGTTGTTCCCTGTTTCAGAATTGAGCCAGGCGAACGTCCAATAACTGCGGCAGATAGAACCCCTCTACACACACAGTATGTCCTCAAGAAGCTTGAGGAGAGACCTGAGCTAAGAACTGATATACGTCTATTTAAGAGATTTCTGAAAGTGTTAAATATATATGGCGCAGAGATTAAAGTTGAGGGATTCTCCGGATATCTAGCGGAAGTATTAATAATAACGTATGGCTCCTTCATAGACCTAGTTAAGGATATTGCAAGAAGATGGAAGCCTGGTGAAATTGTGCTTGACCCAGAAAATCATTATAGTGATAAGTCATCTGTAAGAAAATTGTTCAAAGATGCTTCTCTAATAGTTGTGGATCCCGTAGATCCTAATAGAAATGCTGCTGCAGCAGTTTCAAGAGAATCTTTATCAACACTTATACTGGGCTCGAAACTGCTTCTTCATAGACCATCAATTGCCTTTTTCAAATATAGTGATGTTAAATTAGAGGAAAAAGATGTTAAGGGGAGACTTGTTGCGCCTGTTGTTGTGTTAGAATTTCCATATCCTGAAAAGCTTGTTTCAGAAACTGTGTGGGGTGAGGTTAAGAGATTCTTAAGAAGTTTATGGAATACTCTTGAAAGATATGAATATAAGCCGTATCATATTGAGGCTTGGAGCGATGAAAAGAGTAGAATATTAATTTTTGTTACATTGGAATCTCTTGATTTACCAGTTTACGAACTTCATGAAGGACCTCCAGTCTATACAGATGATTGTATAAAGTTTGTAGAGAAGTACATTAATGACCCTGAGGTTGTTGGGCCTTTCGTGAGAGGTTCAAGACTCTACGTTATTAAAAGAAGGAAATATTATTCAATTGAGAGACTTCTGCAGGCTCAGTTACCTCAGATTACTCCTAAGCATTTGAAGAAGCTTGTAGATAAGGTCAAGGTCTACAGGGTTGAGAAGATTGAAGACTTGGAAAATGTCGATGAGTGTGTTAGACAGCTTGTGCTTAGACACATGTTTAAGAGACCTGATTGGTTAACATCGGTCTACATGTCGCATGAGTAAGTCAGAGGTACTCCCTTTCGTCATCTTCTCAGTATAATCCACTGGTCATCATTCCCTGATTCTGAGAGTTAGGCATGACTTTAAAACGTTCTTGACTCTGCTGTTCACGCAGTGCAGACTGGTGAAGTCATATACATTCCTGAGGAACATTACTCAATACTGAAGTTGGCCAGTGAAGGTGTTGTAGATGTAGAGGCAATTGCGCAGAGGCTTGGACGTGATGTCAGTGCTCTCATGCGTATTCTCGCAGAGCTTGAAGTTAAGTCACTCGTTAGGACTGTCAGAGAGACAATAAGGTACGTTGAACTGACGGATGAGGGTAGAGCATATGCGGAGGTCAGTCTTCCTGAACTTAAGCTACTTCATCACCTCAGAGACCTGTATGGTAATCTGAGAGAGATCTCAATTCCGGATTATCTGAGGGCATGTCGAGAGATTCTCAGTGAGAAAATGTGTAACATAGTTTTAAGCAATCTTGTTAAGATGGGTCTCATTACAGTGTCGGAAGGTGTTATTAAATTTAATACAGATCTTGAACATGCAATTTCAGTAATTGAGGAACGTCAGAAGGTGCTCGTTAAGATTCATACGCAGGGGCGTGTTGATATCTCAGCACTTCCTCAAGATATTGTTCAGGAACTTCATAGGAGAAAGCTAGTTCGTTTCCGTGACCGTGTCAGGATAAGAGTTGAGCTTACTGAGTATGCTGCAAAGTTACTAGCTGAGGGACGTGTAAGGCCTGCACGTGTTGTAACAGCATTAACTCCAGAGATGATTCGTAGTGGCGCATGGAGAGAAGTTATTTTGAAGGAATTTGATTTAAAGATAGAGGTTCCGGAAGCTGAGATTTCTGTTCCACATTTTATGAGAGAGTTTCTGAAAATAGTTAGAGAAATATTTACAGAGATGGGGTTCGAGGAGGTACATGGCAACATTGTTGAGATGGAATTCTGGAACTTTGATGCTCTCTTCCAAGCTCAGGATCATCCTGCAAGGGAGATACATGACACGTTTTTCCTGAAGCTCGACATTAAGGGACGCGTTGATCCTGAAGTTGCTGAGCGAGTCGCGAGGACTCACGAGAATGGTTGGATTACAGGAAGCCTAGGCTGGAGATATAAGTGGAGTCTAGACAGGGCGCTCAGACTGATATTGCGTACACAGACTACGGCAGTCACGATCAGGAGCCTGTACGAGCGTGGCGAGGGTGAGTACAGGATATTCACGATAGGTAAGGTGTTCAGACCTGAAACACTCGATCCTAAGCACTCAATGGAGTTCTATCAGGCAGATGGCATTGTTGTTGGTCGAAATGTCAACTTCAAGCATCTCTTAGGCATACTTGAGACGTTTGCTAAGAAGCTTGGACTAGGCAAAGTCATGTTCAAACCTGCGTACTTCCCATTCACCTGTCCATCAGCTGAGGGCTACGTGTGGCATGAGAAGCTTGGCTGGATTGAGTTTGTTGGCTGTGGAGTATTTAGACCTGAAGTAACAATCCCTGCAGGGATAAGGAACTGTAAGGTCCTGGCATTTGGCATGGGTCTCGACCGTCTTGCCATGGTGTTGCTGGAAATTGATGATATTCGTGAACTACACACATGGGACATCAACAAACTTCGTGAGTACTATGCAAAGCTTGTTAAGAAAGTGAAATACTTCTCATAACGTTAACTGTACTATTTAAAACCCTGTGCCCCAAGTTACACTGGGAGATCAATATTGTGTCAAATGTCGCATCTGAGGACGGAGGATCAGGACTTAACGTCTACACAAGCGTACTTGAACTAATTGAGAAATTCAAGCCGACGCCACTTGTAAGACTAAGATCCCTCGGAGATGTCTGGGCTAAGCTCGAGTTCTTTAATCCATTAAGCAGAAGCATAAAGGATAGAGTAGCCTACACTATCGTTAAGAAGCTGTTAGAAAGAGGTGAAAAACGTGTACTTGATGCATCGTCAGGAAACTATGGAATTGCATTGGCACTATTATCGAAGTTGTTTAATATTGACCTCACGGTTGTCCTGCCCTCAAGGACTGACAGGACAATTCTAACACTGCTGAAAGTTATTGGTGTAGACGTCGTTGTATCTCCCATAGAGGTGAACAATGTTGAAATGATAAAGTACTGTCAAGAACTGTCTAAGAAGCTTGGTAAATTATTCATTAACCAGTTTGAAAATGATGCAAATCCTGAAGCTCACTATGCAGGTACAGGAAATGAAATTATTAAACAGCTCAAGGCTCTGAACAAGGTTCCAAACGTGTTTGTTGCAGCTATGGGTACCAGTGGTCACATATACGGAATTGGGCGTGCACTGCGTGAAGCATTTCCTGACATTAAGATAGTAGGCGTGTGTCCTCGTGAAGGCTCTCACATACCTGGAATAAAGCCAAGATCAGTATACATGAAGTGGGCCAGCGAGATTGTCGATGAAGTCTATGAGGTGTCCCTTGAGGAAGCTGTGAAAGGTGTGCTACACATAGCACGTAATGAAGGTTTGTTGATTGGTCTTAGCAGTGGAGCTGTTGTCTATGCGCTGCTCAAGTACGTAATTCCAAAGTATGGACACGATAAGACGTATGTCACAGTGTTTCCAGATGACCTGTTCAAGTACATACACATCATTGAGCGCTACTTGAGCTAAGGGTGCTCCGAAACTTTCGGTGTAGTGTGTACTTCAGATATTTACACGTGGTTTAATACCCTCTACAAAACGTATACGTCAGACATGGCGTCGTTTAGATATAGAATATTCGTCAACCATGTAAAGGGAAGGGTCCTCGTATCAGGAAAAGATGAGGATCTTGAGCTACTAAAGGAAGGCTGGACCCTTCAGGGGGAGTACAGTAGCTGGCGTGAAGCTTACCGCATGGGTCGTGCAATAGCCGACAAGTATGACTACATACTTGAGTGGTATCTCGAGGAAGAGGAACAGGAAAAATTTGGAACACTTAGACACATAGCATCAATGTCCAGGCTTCTCCTTAGCCTTAACTAAGCCTAACAAAGTTGGATATATCATAACTCTTCCATCTGGAAGAACACGAGTCTGAACAAGACCTCTTCGTTCAAGTTTTAGAATAGCCTTATCAACCTCGTGCTTTGAAACATTTAAATTATGAGAAATTGTGTCTCGTAAAGCATTCAATGTCATAAAGTTCATCTCACTAAGAACTTGCAAAATTTCAAGTTCAACGAGACCTAGCTCCTCGTGCAGCTTTTTAGCAAAATCTAGATGAGCAACAATACGTTCTCCTTGCTGAACAATTTCAGAACTTCTACCAACACTTTCCCTTACTATCCTTAACTTTCCTTGAATATTCACAACGCCAATGTACTCGTCGAAAAATGTGTAATCTCTGACATATTCTAAAGACACTACATATATGTCATACCTACGGAACATTAGCAAGATATCTACAATATCTTGTACATACTTAGAGAATAGGAAAATGCACTTCCACTTGCCTAGCATGTTATCACTATGAAGTTGTGTAAGTATGAATAAGGACAGTATTGTATTAAACGGCTCAACTAGTGGAATATCTACTACAACTTTTTCACTATTGTATAATTTTTCTGAGGCTTCTTTCTCATCTACGATCATTTTTAGGTAGTCTACAAGAAGACTAAGCCTTGGGGTTTCGAATGCTTGCTCTTCAAGCATCTGCATAAGTTCTTTAAGCGTATTTGCCTCATATATCGAAGTCCTGAGTGTTTTATAATCCGATGTTGATATATTCAGAAATCTTGTAACAAGTGTTAATAATATGATTTTTGATAGATTACTTAGCTTAAACTCTTTGTATATACGTACTTTTTCGAAGTTTTTCAGATTCAGAGTTCCGAGGACTAGCATGGGACAGTCTCTACATTGGTTTACTGCCGCGTCTAGAGAAGGTAGGCCCCAGACTAGTCTTAGCATTCCTTATCGTACTTCTCCTGATGTGTTTGAACATAAGTTAAGTAGATAAAATACTTGTGCTCTTGATGGCTCAGGCAAAGTATGATTGTACATGAGCTAATGAGAAAAATATCGAAGTACTATATAGACAAGTACTTTAGCTGGCTCTTTTCAGGAGACTTTAAACCAGACACATATGCAGTCTATGAAATATTGGAGTGTCGTGCGAAGGTTGAGTTCACAAGAGCACTGCCATACACCATAATGAGCACAATAATATCACCATCATCACTCATTGGACTGCTGCTTCACGAAGGCTTCGGAACCGTGTTTGCTGAGGAGTGCAAAGTTAATAGAATATTTTCTAAGAAAGTTCAGGTAGATGATAGAGAAATAACAATAAACGGATGGCCAGACTATTTTGATGGTGAGAAGGTTATTGAACTGAAATTCACATCTCATCCTGTGAAAGAGCCGGATAGCAGGCATGTGCAGCAGGTTAGGATGTACATGTGGCTAACAGAGGCGAGGAGGGGCTACTTACTGTATGTGACTCCTAAGAAAGTGTACGAATTTGAAATAACGCAGCCAATGACAGAGTCTGAGGTTGTTGAACTGATAAAAACGTGGTCTAGCCCCCGTGACCCATCAGAGTGTCAGCAATGTCCATTTAGGAACATATGTCCCTACAGTAAGACGGAGATAAGAGAGAGGAGAGAAGACGTCAGGACTGAACAAGCCACATAGTTTCTTGCAGTATCTGGTCTGCTTGTTCACTGAGCTTGAACGTGTTTCCATGTCCTGGAAGGACTAGCGTGTCAAAATCTAGCTCTGCGAGAAGCTTCGTGATACTTCTATACATGTCTACAGGACTTGAATGAGGTAAATCGACTCGTCCAATACCTCCATCAAGTATTACGTCTCCTGAAAATAGTATCTTAACATCTTCGCAATACACGACAATGCTTCCTCGTGTATGTCCTGGACAATGGATTACTCTGCATTTGACATCGCCAATCTCAATAATCTGTTCATCATCAAGCAGCACATCAGGATCATGAGGCTCCAGATTGAACACTCTTAAGGTATATGGAGGAACTATAGTCCCTATTGCTAAATGTTCATTGAAATCTTTCAATAAGTATGCATCTAACTTATGAATTGCTATTCTGCAGTTAATACCCAGTTTAGTTAATGCTTTTCTTAGCTTTGTATTGCCACACACGTGATCTAGATGGCCATGTGTATTCAATATGTACACGTTTTTCACATTGTTTTTAGTTAAGAAATTTACAACATTTCCTATCTTGTGTTCGTTGTACACATCAAAACCAGGATCTACTATGAGAGCATCTTTACCTGATATAAGAATGTAAGTATTTGTATGGAAACTAGACGAAACTATGCTATGTATAGACAGGTTTGCCTGTTCTAATATCCTCCGCATATTGCGCTACTGTACGCTTGGCAGAATTTCCTCCTCTATAACTATTGGCTTATCCTCGTAGTATATGACGCGTACCATGACTCCCTCAGGTAGGTACCTGTTGTACGTTATTATTTTACCATCTTCACACTCTATGACTACTTTTCCATCTTTATGAACAACTTTTCCATAGGTTTTTCTAACATTTATCTTATCAACTTTCCTCTTAAATAGATCGTTCAAGTTTAATCTCAGATTGTTCATTGTTTTCAGGTCTTTGACGTAGAGCGTGTTTTTAGATACTGCAAGCACATAGTAGACATCTTTTCCATCGATTGTTACAACATCTCCCTTCTTGACGTTTAGTATGTGTATGCTTATTGTGAGTTTTGTAATCTGTTTACCGCTTCTATCAACACCTACAAGTTTGTGAGATTCACAGATCTTGCTTGGGAATGTTCTATGTATAGCTGAGGCTATGGCTCTAGCTATCGTGTTATTTGTCAATTTTATATCAATTCCATGCTCATTCTCTTCAATATCTATAACTGCTCCACGCTGTACTTCATCACTTTTTGCAAGTACTTGATTAACTATGTGTCTAATCAGTAGTACATCATCCTGTGTATGTCTCTCACCTACGTATCTTATTTGTATGAGTGCTCTCTCCTTGCCCATGATCACTGATCGACAGGTTGGGCATACGTCAGGTATGAGGTTGATATATACTCTATACTCCTCACAGTACTCCTCGCTCATTGCTTCGTGCGCTTTACCACATACGGTCATGAGAACCTCATGTTCACCCGGCTCAAGCGGTATGTACCCTATCTCTACCTTACTTATGATTCCTCTGAATTTAGTAACTTCCTGAATATGCTTCTTAATTATGTCAAATTTTCTTGTCCATCTACCCTTGTATAGAACCGATCCGCAGTTTACACAAATTCTAAATGTCAACTGAGAGACCTTTGGAAGCTCCTTAACAAGTGGGTTAAGTTTCCTATAACACTCTTCGCAGAGTCCCTCCACGAATCTGACGTTTTCACGTCCACATATTGGGCAGAACCTGCCCATTATCAGTCAACGTGTGTGCTATAATGTAATATAAACCATTTTTCAAATAGCAGACAGCGATGATGAAGGGAGCTGCTGCCTGATGGAGTGATGATTGGGAAGATTGCTGATAGAAAGTTGTTAAAATGTATGATCCCCGCGGCTCGTCAGGTAGCCTCACAGAGAGCCGCCTCGGCTCTCTTGGCTACCGGCTTCATTAAGTTGAGAGAGCTTAAATACTTGTTTCCTTAATCTGACATGAGCGGCCCCAGCACCCTGATGTGTGAGGATGGGCCTCTCGGCCTGAGCGGTATGATGAACTGGACCTTCTATGACTCGATGATTAGGCTGAGCTAAGCTGACCGCTTGTCCCGCTGTTAGATTCTAATTGTTAGATTCCATAATGCTCGTTAGATTCTGAATGTTAGAATCTAACGTGGGGAAAGGATAGGGTGAAATACCTCAACCATGTTATCACACATGCTGTGTTGCGATTTGTCAAACAGATAAGAGATCCGGTGCTTGGATGGATATGGCTAACAGAGGATGAGGTGCGGATAATAGATGAGTGTCCCTTTGTTCAGAGGCTCAGATACATACATCAGCTCGGCTTGGCACATCTCGTATATCCAACTGCGAGACATACACGCTTTGACCATAGTCTGGGCGTCATGCATCTAGCAACTAAGATGTTTCAATCAATTATAGACAACTTGTCAACACGTGGGCTCCTTCAGGAACTTCTTGAATGTTTGAATCTGAAAGATCTAGGGATATCCTATCTCTTAAGACATCTAAGAATTGCAGCCCTACTACACGATCTTGGACATTTTCCCTTCTCTCACTCGCTGGATAACTTCATTGCAAGTGCATTATCATCGAAACTAGAGGAGTGTCCTGAAGTAATGTCTCTACTTGAAGTATCTCAGGAAGATTTCAACATACTCAAGTTAATAGCGTCGAGTCTCTACATTGCTAAGGAGCATGAATGGGTCACATACTTCCTGCTCACGAGGAATAGGGATCTATTAAAATGTTTGAAAGAGTCCGTTCCTGACATAGATCTGAACCTTGTTAAGGATATACTATTTATAAAGATGTTCATTAAAATGAGAAACTTAAGAATTTCAACATCATACATACCAGATGTTGATAGAATAAAAGATTACTCCTCTAAATCGTTAAAGTTCATAGAGCTGTTATCGAGCATAATATCCAGTAGTTTAGATGCTGATAGAGTAGACTACATGTTACGTGACCTATACTTCACTGGAGCGAGTGTCAGCACGAACATAGGTTTAAGCGATGTTGAGAGAATACTATCTAACATATATGTATATGTTGATTCTGGACAGGGAGATTCCATAGTCATAGCATTTGATGAGAAAGCACGTGCCTGTCTGGAAGGATTCGTTATAGCTAGATACAATCTGTATAAGTGGGTCTATCTACATCATAAAGTAACTCTCATGACGTCATTAATGAGAATACTCTACGATTCGCTAATTAGGAAATTAGAAGAAATTTCATCACTAGACCTCTTGAGAGAACACTTCTCAGATATTGTAAAATTCTGCACAGGTTCACTCTCTGACTCTCGTGCTCTCTACCTGACAGATTACTATGTTCTAAGCATAATGGTTAGACATCGTGAAGATATTGAGAGGATCTTGGGACCTATAGGGAAGGCAGCTATAGAGTCAATACTCTCAAGAAGGACTTACTTCAAGTCTCTATGGAAGAGGGATGTCGAATTCGAGAATGCTATTCAACAAGCTATTGCGGAAGATGTAACATCATTCAATAAGAAAATTGGCATAATAGTCTACGAAGCCTACAAGAATCCCAACTTATTAAATACACTTATTTCAATATTTAGAAGAAGATTAGTTAATGAGATAAACACTGTACTCGAACTTGAAGCCGTTAAAGACAGTAAAATAAGGGCCTGTCTCGAGAATGTGTGTAAATTAGTGAATGAGGACCTTCTAAGTGTAGTACTGATAGGGTTCGCCTATTTTGAACCTGATGTAAATATACAGATAGCCTCTGGTCCCATAGGTAAGGTTGTTGATTTAGAATCAGTATCTCCCTTGTCAAGATCTGTGAAAGAAGCTTGGAATAGATCACCTAAGCTCTTCATTTACATTAATATGCAGACCCTACGCGAGATCTGTAATGAAGTAGTTGATGAAGCTCTTCAACAGCTCAAGATATGTATAGTACGTGCATTCGACGCCTCTATTAGAGATCTACTAAACTTTGCTAGGAAAGCCCAGTAGAACCTACGGTTTCCTTGCGTATATGCCAAATCCTTCAACGGTCTTAATTATTTGAAATCCTGCCTCTCGCAGCCTATTACAGACAC
>CAYPXK010000086.1:0-13075 GCA_964414695.1 uncultured Thermoproteaceae archaeon
GAATTTTGTGTCTCCACATGGGAATGTTTTGCTTGTTGGCGATGCTGCTGGGTTGATAGATTACACATTAGGTGAGGGAATATCATTTGCCTGTATCAGTGGTGCTATTGCTGGTCTTTCGATAGTGAAACATTTGAATAATAGTATGAGGTCCCTAAGAGAGCATTATCTATACCTCATGAGGAACCTTGTGAGTGATATATTAATAACTAGACGTCTTGCATGGGTTGTGCCGTACTTTGTTGATAATGTATTAGATATATTACTTAATAAAACACTTACAAGTGGTAGCAGAGGGGTAGGCATACTTAGTGGAAGATATAGTTACTATTCAACGATTAAAAAGTTAGCAAATCTTAAGTTAGTTGTGAAAGAGTTAAGGAAAGTTAAGTTACTCGAAGCGAGAGAACTGGAGAAGCTGATCAATGAGCTCAACATGTGCTAGTAACACTCTTCTACAACAGTATCTTTTTACGCCTAGCTCATCGAGTACTTTTCCTGGATCTTCACCTGCAAGTACTCTCTCTTTGAATTTCTCCCATAGATGGCCTAGAGGTGTGCCACAGGTAAAGCATCTTATTGGTACTATCATGCCTATCCGTAAGCTACCTTAACTGGACAATAAAATGCTTACTCTGTTAATCCCAGCTGCTTCCTTAGGTATGGTATGAGTCCTCCTGCCTTTAGAATTTCGACAATTTTTGGGTCTAAGGGCTTGACTTGAAATTCAGCTTTTCCCTCAACTATGACCTTGCCTTCGAGGAGTCTTATCTCGACGATATCTCCATCTTGGGCAACTTTACTGATCCCTGGGACTATTAGCACAGGAAGGCCATTGTTAATGGCGTTTCGGAAGAATATTCTAGCGAAAGATTCTGCAAGGACCGCAAGCACGCCTGCTCCTTTTAGGGCGATGGCTGCCTGCTCTCTGCTGCTTCCCATTCCGAAGTTTCTTCCTGCAACAAGTACTACACCTTTCTTAGCTCTCTCATAGAAGTCAGGTATCAGTGGCTCCATGCAGTGTCTACCAAGTGTTTCGGGATCCGTGTAGACGAGATACTTCGAAGGTATTATGACGTCTGTATTAATGTTGTCTCCAACTTTGATAACTGGTGCTCTGATAACTTCCCCTATGTTCATGTTGGTTCTCTAGAACCTAGGGACTACTTATAAGCAATGTCGAGGTCAATATTCTGTAACCCTTTTAAATGGCATGTCATGTGCTCTCATAGACCATGGTTCCACCATTGAAGAAGATTGCAGATTGTGTATGGGAAATTCCCCAGACCTACAAGCCATGCATGAGGGTTCCGGCACGAGTCTTCGCGAACGAGATTCTGCTAGAGAAGATGAAGAGTGACGCTACGCTCGAGCAGGTCGCCAATGTTGCATGTCTTCCAGGAATTTACAGGTACAGCATAGTGCTACCTGACGGCCATCAGGGATACGGATTCCCAATTGGTGGCGTGGCCGCGATAGATGCCGATGAGGGTGTGATAAGTCCAGGAGGCATAGGCTACGACATAAACTGTGGTGTAAGATTGCTCGTAACAAATCTCACAGAGAAAGATGTCAGACCTAAGCTAAAGCAGCTCGTAGACACGATATTCAGCCTAGTACCTGCAGGACTTGGTGAGCGTGGTATACTCAGACTGTCAATCGATGAGCTTAACCGAGTCCTGGATGAGGGCTGTGAGTGGGCAATAAGGAAAGGCTATGGCTGGGCGGAGGACCTTGAGTACATTGAGGAGAGAGGAAGCTGGAACCTTGCAGACTCGAGCAAGGTCAGTGACAGGGCAAAGCAGAGAGGAAAAGACCAGCTGGGAACTGTTGGCAGTGGAAACCACTTCGTAGAGATTCAGAAGGTTGACAAGATATTTGATAGAAAGGCTGCAGAAAAGATGGGCATATTCGAGGAAGGTCAGGTAACAATAATGATTCATACAGGTTCACGAGGACTAGGTCACCAGGTAGCAACTGACTACCTGAGAATATTCGAGTCAGGAATGAGAAGGTGGGGACTCAGACTACCTGATAGAGAGCTAGCAGCAGCCCCACTTAAGACAAGAGAAGCACAGGACTACATTGCTGCAATGGCTGCTGCAGCAAACTTCGCATGGACCAACAGGCAGATCATAACACACTGGGTGAGAGAGGGCTTCCGTAAGGTTTTTGGCAAGGATCCTGATGCACTTGGAATATACCTAGTGTACGACGTGGCACACAACATTGCAAAGCTAGAGGAGCACGTAGTCGATGATAGTGGTAAGGTCAGGAAAGTGTGGGTTCACAGAAAGGGTGCAACAAGAGCATTCCCAGCAGGTAGACCTGAGATACCTGCAAAGTACAGGGACATTGGACAGCCTGTTCTGATACCAGGAAGCATGGGTACAGCAAGCTGGGTACTGATAGGAACGGAGGAGGCTATGAGAATAACATTTGGCACAGCACCACACGGTGCAGGAAGAACCATGAGCAGAGAGGCAGCAATAAGGTCATTACCACCTAGCAAAGTTAGAGCAGAGCTAGAGGCCAAGGGTATCTATGTGAGGGTTGCAGAGTCCGAGATAATTAGCGAGGAGGCACCACAGGCATACAAGAATGTTGACATTGTTGCAGAAGTGACAATAAAGGTAGGAATTGCGAAGCCTGTTGTAAGATTAGTACCAATGGGAGTTATCAAAGGATAAGTCGCCAAAACTTTTCACACAATTTCTATCTTATCCTAACATAAGTTTTTGTAGTTACATTAAATTTAAATACTTGTTCTAAGTAAACTTCTTCAAGACCATGTCTACGTTCAAAAATTTAGAAAACTTCTACTATCTACTGCATCCAAGACCTGTTGTCCTCATAGTTACCTGTAACAAAGATCAAACAAGAATAAATGTCATGGCTGCATCCTGGATAACGCCGATTGCCGAGGACGAGCCTACGATTGGCGTGGCAATTGCACGTGAACATTTTACTAGGAAACTCCTTGACGAAGTTCCTGAATTTACAGTAAACATACCTTCACTCGACCTGTTAGATAAGGTCTGGAAAGCAGGAACTGTCTCTGGACGTTCTGTCGACAAGGCTAAGGTTCTCGGTCTTCATTTTGCGAAGAGTAGAAAGGTTAGACCACCAATAATTGAGGAGTGTATTGGCTTTATTGAGGCCAAGGTTCGTCAAGTGATTCCAGTGGGCGAAGTTGATTTTATCATCGCAGATGTTGTTGAGGCATATGTAAAATCGCAGTTCGTGTACAAGGAATCCTATATCGATATTAAGAAGGCTAGACCTCTTCTGCATGTTGCAGGTAGGGCATTCACAGTGCCGGGAGATTTAGTCTTTCCAAAAGAGTAGTTTGATAATTGCAAAATGTTGATAACATTTCCAAAAGCATGAGGTCGAGAATAGGGTAATGTTACTAGTGTTGAAAAATTGCTGTGTTGTTGATCCATTGCAGGGAATCGACTGTGAACTAATGGACATCTGTGTAGACACGTCAACTGGCAGGATCGTGCCCTGCGATGTGAAGACTTGTCAGGATGTGAAGATAATCGATGTTGAGGGTAGACTTGTCATGGCTGGCGGAATTGATATTCATGCGCACGTTGCAGGGCCTAAGATAAACATTGCAAGGCTCATGCGTCCTGAAGATCATTACAGGACAAACATCCCTGCAGGAGATACCTATAGAGCATCTTGTGGAGTATCAACACAGACAGTCATCAGGACAGGCTACAGATATGCACAGCTTGGCTACACGCTCGTGTGTGAAGCAGCGAGCCCTCCACTCAAGACAAGGCATACTCATGAGGAGCTTAACGATATGCCGATTGTAGATAAGCTAGTGTACATACTCATGGACTCAACATGGCTAGGACTTGACTATATAGTTGAGAATGATCTCGAGCGACTGGCGGCATATGTTGCCTGGCTCCTCAGGGCAACCAAGGGCTACACCATAAAGCTAGTTGATCCAGGCGCGGATATTGCCTGGTTCTATGGTAATGGCATTGGTCTAGACATAGATGACCAGATCCCTGAGTATGGCTTGACTCCTCGCGAGATAATCTCAGCATATTGCAAGGTTGCGCAGATGCTCAATCTTCCACATGGTGTACATATTCATACAAACAAACTTGGCATACCTGGCAATTTCAGGACTCTCCTTGAGACGTTCAGAACAGGCGAAATGTCAAGCTATCAGGAGAGGCTAGTAATGCACGTGACTCACGTCCAGTTCTCAGGATATAAAGGCGACTGCTGGTACAATATAGAACCAGCAAGCGAGCACATAGTTAAGGAACTTGATAGATCGCCACACGTATCAATCGACCTTGGTCAGGTAACCTTCGGTAATACAACAACAATGACGGCGGATGCTCCCTTCGAATTTGTCCTATACCACCTCAGTAAGTGGAAAGCCGTTCTACACGACATAGAGGCCGAGACAGCCACAGGCATCGTCCCATATACCTACAGGAAAAGAAGTTATGTAAATTGTATACAATGGGCAATTGGGTTAGAAATAACTTTGATGCTCCGTAAAGATAATCTATGGAGAGTAGTACTATCAACAGATCATCCAAATGCTGGTCCCTTCACAAGGTACCCCCACATAATATCATGGTTAATGAGCAAGAAAGCTAGAGACGAATTAATGAAGAAAATGAATCAGAGAGCCGTTAGGAAAATGACTCTACCTTCATTAGATAGAGAATTAACATTCTATGAAGTAGCAATAATAACACGTGCTGCACCCGCAAAGATTCTTGGACTAGCACATGAGAGAGGTACATTAAAAACTGGCGCAATCGCAGACATTGCGGTATACGATATCAAACCAAGAGATATTGACCCTTCGAGAGAACCTGAAAAAGTAAGAAAAGCATTGTCACGTGCATGGTTAGTAATTAAGAGTGGTGAAATAGTCGTCAAGGAAGGCAAGATAGTACAGGAAGTTTATGGTAACACACTTTACGTTAATGTAAAAGTTAACGAAGAGCTATACAATCAAGTAGTCAAAGATATAAAAAGAAAATTTAAGCAATACTATTCGATAACATACTCAAGTTTTATAATAAGAAAAGACGAGATACATAGCCCAAGAGCTATTGAAGTAGTATCAAACATAGCATAAGAAGCTCTGCCACTGCTTCACACAATACTATTAGTATGGTAATAATATGCCTGTAGTATATGTACAGGAATGGTATCAAGATACTACTTACAAGCAAGCCTACGCCTAGACTAACGTTAAGCCAAGCATACGCATCCTTCCTAGCTTTAACATCCTGCACCACGTAGTTCACGTAGGCCCTAGGCACTATCTCTAAGGTACTCATCACAAAGCCATAGATAAGCCCAGCAATTATCATTGACACATAGCTACCTCCTAAACTTAGTGTTAGAACTGTTATTGCAATAGACATTGGCATCATTAATATGCAGTACTCTCTGGTTGTATCGACTACTTTTCCTATAAGTGGTGCAAATAAAATTGTGAATATTGTAGCAATTATAAATATGACAATTCCAGCGGTCTCTACTCTTAAGGTACTAAAACTCTCTACGTATTGAATCATTATTAAAGGCATGTAAAACATTGTAGAGAAAGACAACAACACCAAGAACATTATGAACTTTCTTGTCAACATCTGTGTCCTATGTGTTCTCCTTTCTACAAGGAGTGTTTTCTCCACATTTCTATAGATTTTGTACACATGTGCGGAAAGTATCAAACACAGTAGATACAGTATTGACAGAGCAGTCATCAGAAGGCCAAGTCTCGTTATTAGTAACAGTGCAAGTAGTGGACCGGCTACAGCACCTACCTGATCAAGTGCCTCACAGATACTGAACTTGTATCCTGGCTTTTTTGGGACAATCGAAATTAAGAGATCTCTAGCTGGCCCACGTACACCCTTTCCAAATCGTTCAGCAGGATACAGCACGTATGAGAGTTCAGGCTTGACTATGCATGGTATGAGTATTCCAGTAAGCACATAGCCTAGGATGTATGTGACTGCTGGGCCCAGCAAATTAAGTACTGCAGGGCTGAGAAATCTTGCAATTGCAAGCACAGCTTCTCCAACACCATTTACCAGGCACATGTTGACAAGTCCAAGACCTGCGAGCAGGATGTACATTATCGACCTGAAACTCTCATACACGAAATCTGCCAAGAGTGACACAAGCCCGATAACAATCAGTACACGACTGTCTCTATCGACTCTCTCCACAGCGCTGATCGTAGAGAAACGTTTATAAATGTAGAGCACATTACTTCCCCGAGCCCCCGGTAACCCGGCCATAGTCGGGGCGGCACACCCGGACTCATCCGAACCCGGAAGTGAAACGCCCCGACGCCGACCGTAGTACTGGGGTCCGAGAGGCCCCGGGAAGCGGCGGTGCTGGGGCCGGGGGCTCCTATCTTTATAATTTTCCCTATCCTAACTTAATCCCCTAGTACTGCAACATCATGTAGGTATTCGTGAAAACTTTCGTTACGAAACTAATTATGCAATGACGACTGGTAAGCGTGTACATGTATGTCTAGTAAAATGCGGTGCTATTGGTTCCTCTGTCCTACTTGAGTACATACTTGACGAACGTGCTGAACGCGAGGACATTACTGTGTCCGTATACTCGACAGGTTCCAAAATGGTTGAAGATCTCTGTGAGAAGGTTGCTAAAATCGCTCTTCAGGAAGACGCTGATTTATACATTGTTGCCTCTCCCAACGCCTCTCTTCCTGGGCCCAGTAAGATAAGAGAGATTCTGCGACAGAAAGGTAAGCCTATAATAATTGTGACCGATGGAGCTGCAAAAGGCATTGCAAAGAAGCTTGAGGAAGAGGGCTTCGGCTACATTATCGTGTTGGGAGACTCCATGATAGGGGCAAGGAGAGAGTTTCTTGACCCAACAGAGATGACGCTGTACAATAGCGATGTCATACGTGTGCTTGCTGTATGTGGCGTGTATAGGCTACTGTACATGGAGATTGACAAGGTTATAGATTGTCTAAAGAGTGGAAATCCTATTCAACTGCCAAGGGTAATAGTTGACAAGTATGTTGTTCAGCAGTACTGCAACCTGAAGAACCCATACGCACTTGCTAAGGCGATAGCAGCATATGAGATCGCTAGGCACGTGGCCGAGCTCACAACGGAGGCTTGCTTCAAGGTGAAGGAGTGGGATAAGTACACCATACTTGCAGCAGCTGCGCATGAGATGATGCGAATTGCTGCAAGACTTGCAGATGAGGCTCGTGAAATTGAGAAGTACAATGACCATGTTGTACGTCAGCCACATGCGAAAGATGGTTCAATATTGATAAAGGAAAAGCTCCTTGAGAAGCCTGCAAAAGTGTGACCACTGTAATGGAACTGGAGGTCACACTGTGTAGCTGTAGAACAGTATCACAAGGAGTATTTATGGAATTTTTTGGGAAATTTTCGCGAGAGTATGTTATAGAAATATCAACAATTAGGATAAGTCCGAAAGATTCTCAGAAACTGGGAGTGAAAAACGGCGACATCGTCGAGGTGGAGGGGCCACGTGGCAAAGTTAATATGATTGTCAAAGTTGACCCATCCCTTCCTGAAGGAGTAGCCTACGTTCCTTACGGACATGTTGTAAACATGATAGTATCCTCTGAGACCGAGGCATGTGCAACACCGAACTACAAGCAGATCAAGGTGAAGATCAGGAAAGCGGCAGTTCAGGATATTGAACAAGTACTAGACAGATACATCAATGCGAAAATTATCGAAAATATCCCAGGCGTAGGTGATAGACCTGTACATGAGGGTGAGCTGAAAGTAGTACGCAACGTTGTGTGTCCTTTCTGTGGTCTTCTATGTGACAATGTGACCGTCGAGCTATCAGGAACTAAGATAGTTGACGTACAGGAAGCATGTACCATTGGTAGAGCAAAGTTCCTGACATACCACAGGGAGCGCATATTGAAGCCTCTTAAACGGACAGAGTCTGGAAAATTCATTGAAATAACTCTTGAGAAAGCTATCGATGAAGCTGTCAACCTTCTAGCAAATTCAAAATATCCTCTATTATATGGCTGGAGCTGCACTACATGTGAAGCTATTAGAATTGGATTAAAGATAGCAGAACTTGTAGGAGCAGTCATCGATAACACAAGCTCGGTATGTCATGGACCAACCCTAATGGCTGTCGCCGAGACAGGACACTCAGACTTCACGCTTGGCTTCACAATGCATTATGCGGATATGGTACTGATATGGGGCTGGAACCCAGCCTATGCTCATCCAAACTTCTACTACAGGTTCATAAATAAGACGGGAAAGCTTGGTCTTGGAAGAAAGAATAGAAAGGTCATCATGATAGATATCAAGGAGAAAGTACCTGCAAGGCCAAAAGACGTCGACATCAAGAAGTGTACAGGATGTGACCTCTGTGTCGAGTTCTGTCCTGAAGTTGTGAAGAAGGTAACTATAAGAACGCGTGGCATTAAGTTGCCCCTGATAACATATTATATAGATCTAGAAAAGTGTAGAGAATGTTGTCTATGTATTGACATATGTCCTGCATCAGCAATTAACTATGAATCAGATATCGACAATATTATAAGGGTTGAACCAGGAAAGGATTATGAAATATTAACTGCACTAAGAATGTGTCTCAGAGACTTAGAGATTGAGAAAAAGAATATTGCAGGTGTTCCACGTGAGAAAATTATTGAATTATGCGAGGAGCTAAAAAAGTCTAGGTATGTTGTCCTATTCTTTGGTGTCGGTCTCACTCACAGTCATGGAAAGTTTAAAAATATTGAAGAAGCTATAAAACTAATACATGATCTAAATGAACACACTAAGGCAATTATAATAGCTATGAGAGGGCACTTTAATGTGACTGGAGCAAACATGGTGTTTCTATGGACTTACGGTGCGCCTTTCGGTATTGATCTCTCGAAGAGATATCCAAGGTATATACCTGGAGTAACTACGGCTGTTGATATACTAAGACGAAGAGAGACGGACTTCATGCTTGTTGCTGGTGCAGATCCTGCCTGCTCTTTTCCACGTGAAGCTGTTGAACATATGAGAAACATTCCCGTGGTCTTGCTGACTCCTAAGTTGTGTAGAACATTGGAATACGCTGACATCGTTATTCCTGTAGCACTTACAGGAATAGAAGTTGAAGGTACTGCTTATAGGCTTGATGGAATACCGATAAGATTGAGAAAGATTGTTGATCCTCCTGAAGGGGTTCTGTCGGATGAACAGATATTGAAAATAATGTATGAGAAACTTAGAACAATATTGAGAAAGTGATCTATAATATTTCTACTCAGCTAGTAGCAAGCTTCATCAGCTGTCAGGAGCGGCCGTTGTTCATCATCTGGCTTGTCTGCTTCTTCTCCAGTATGCTGTGACTGAGTGTTGTGAATGCATTATTATGAATCCACGTGCTTCTTCATCGCTCGGGTACCATCCTTTCACGTAGTCAGCTAGCTCCTTGTCGTAGCTTGCGTATATGCCCTCTCTGCCAACTACTTGTAGCGAGCCCTTGTATAACTTTAACCTAACAACTCCTGTGACCCAGCGATTCATCTCATCTATAAGCTTGTCAAGTTCCTGTCTTAGAGGCTCTATCCACAATCCCTGATATACGAGATCAGCCCAAGTCTGGTCTACAAGCTGTTTAAACCTCCACTCATGTGGTGTGTATGTAATTTTCTCAAGGTCTTTATGTGCCTCGTATATCGTAACTGCTGCAGGCGCCTCGTAGACTTCCCTTGACTTGAAGCCTACAGTCCTGTTCTCGATATGGTCTATAAGACCAACACCTTGCTGTCCCGCAAGCTTATTCAACACATGTATGAGCTTGTCAAGTTCCATTCTTTCTCCATTTAACTTAACTGGAAGCCCCTTCTCGAACTCAATCTCCAGATAGAGTGGCTTATCTGGAGCCTTCTCAGGAGGAGTAACCCACTCTAAGGCATCTTCAGGTACCTCAGTCATGGGATCGTCAAGTTCTGGACCTTCAATGCTTCTTGACCATAGGTTTGCATCTATGCTGAAGCGTTTATGAAGTTCAGGAATTGGTATGCCGCGACTTCTTGCATACTCGATTTCTTCAGCTCTTGTCATTTTCCACATTCTGACAGGTGCAATTATCTTAAGTTCAGGAGCAAGTGCACGAATTGTAACTTCGAACCTGACCTGGTCATTTCCTTTAGATGTGCATCCGTGAGCTACAGCATCAGCCCCTTCTTTCTTAGCGATTTCGACAACTTTCTTAGCGATCAACGGTCTTGCGAGGGCTGTTCCAAGGGGATACTTGCCTTCATAGAATGCGTTTGCCTTAATTGCAGGTGCAATGTACTCATATACAAACTCCTTCTTAGCATCTATTGTATAGTGCTTTACAGCGCCAATCTTGTATGCGCGTTCTTCAATCTCTTTAAAATCTTCAGGCTGTCCAACGTCTACTGTTACAGTTATTACCTCACAGTTGAACTTCTCAATGAGCCATTTTATACAAACTGACGTATCTAACCCTCCTGAGAATGCCAATACTACACGTGATATGTTACTGTTCGTATATTGATCACCGAACTTGTGCACCGATGTAACAGTATTTAAGAAATACGGTAAGTACCGAGAAGAAAGGTACGAGGAGAGGATAACAGGTATGGGTGAAGCCTTGATTCTATTACTCTTTCTCGATTGGGTCTCCAAGTATCAGTCTTGGATATATTCCGAGACTGAGCAGCTCCTGTAGAAGTAGCTTAAATGCATATGGTACGATTACCTTAGCTATTCGTCCTTTATCACCGTGTATTGGACATACAGGCTTCTTCAATCTTGCATCATACCACGCTATCATTCCACAGTCTTCGCACACGTACATTACGTACTTGTCGCTTGACTCCACGAGTCTCTCCCTTAGCAGTGCTGCTGCTCCGTGTGCGATTAGACAGTCACGCTCCATCTCTCCAAGTCTGAGACCTCCCTCTCTTGATCTTCCTTCGGTTGGCTGTCTTGTAAGTATCTGGACAGGTCCCCTAGCTCTTGCATGTATCTTGTCAGCCACCATGTGGTGTAGCTTCTGGTAGTAGACTATTCCAATGAAGATGTCTGCCTCTAACTTCCTTCCTGTGATGCCGCTGTACATGACTTCTTTTCCATCCCATCTGAAGCCAAGCTTAATCAGGGCTTCACGTAGCTCCTCCTCTGTTACGCCTTCGAAGGGTGTTGCATCTACAAGGATGCCCTTCAGTGCCGCTATCTTACCAGCTATTGACTCTAACATCTGTCCAACAGTCATTCTGCTTGGCAGTGCATGTGGGTTCATTATGATGTCAGGAATTATTCCATCCTCTGTGAAGGGCATGTCCTCCATTGGCAGTATCATTCCGATGACACCCTTCTGTCCATGTCTGCTTGCGAACTTGTCACCAAGCTCAGGTATTCTCTCTTCACGTACCTTGACTTTCACGAGCTTGTAGCCCTCGTTTGTCTCTGTTATTATGACATTGTCGACTACTCCCTTCTCTCCTCTTCTCACAGTTACGGACGAGTCTCTTCTCCTCATCATGCCTGGAGCTGCCTCTATTAGACCTGTGTAGAATCTTGGTGGTGAAGTCTTGCCAATTAGCACCTCGCCACTTGACACAAATACTTCAGGTGACACAACTCCATCCTCGTCCAAGTGTGCATACGCTTCCGATCCCTTGTAATCTTTGACATCCTGTGAGGGTATCTCAATTCTATCTTCCTCACCTCCAGGATACTTTATTTCCTCAGCCTCGTATGTCCTGAAGAAGAAGCTTCTGAACATTCCACGTTCAATGGCTGCCTTAGACATGATTATGGCGTCCTCCATGTTGTAACCTGTGAATGTCAGTAATGCAACCACTGCGTTCTGTCCGGCTGGTCTCCTATCGTAGCCTATTAGGCTAATTCCCTTTGTTGTGACAAGTGGCCTCTCAGGATAGATCATGAAGTGGCCTCTGCTGTCCATCCTGTACCTGAAGTTTGCTGTAGATAATCCAAGGCTCTGCTTTGCCATTGCTGCCTCGTAGGTGTTTCTTGGTGCCTGGTTATGCTCAAGGTATGGTATGATGTGGGCAATTGCTCCAAGTATTACAGATGGTATTATCTCCATGTGTGTACACTTGGATAAGTCCTCGTCAGGATTGATGCAGATCAGAGCATTCTCCTCTTCATCAGCATCTAGGTACTCAATGACACCCTCTCTAACAAGGTCACTCCACTTCAGTTCACCACGCTTTAGCTTCTCGATATGTTCTGGCTTGAGCAGTAGCTGTCCATTCTCAATTACCAGGACGGGTCTCCTTAATCTTCCGCCGTCACAGTTTACCCTAACCTCATTACGGTGTGGGAAGTATGCAACATTAATTTCATGTGATATTAATCCACGCCTTCTCAGCTGTCTAATTGTATTTACAAGCTTCTCAGGATCCTCATGAATTCCTATTAATCTACCATTCAAGTATACTTCAGCACCCTTTATACCTGCCTTCCTTGCCTCAAGGACTGGCTTAACACCTAGGCTATAGAGCTGCCTCTCAACCTCAGCCTCGTCGACACCTACAGTAATGTTCGCTAGGAGAGCCATGTTCTTGACGAGACCACAGTTCTGCCCTTCAGGCGTCTCGATAGCACACAGTCTACCCCACTGTGTTGGATGTAGGTCACGTGCCTCGAAGTGTGGCTGTGTCCTACTTAGGCTTGATACAACTCTTCTCAAGTGGCTAAGTGTTGATAGTCTGTTTGTTCTATCAAGCATCTGTGAGACTCCTGTTCTGCCACCAACCCAGTTTCCTGTAGCTAATGCATGTCTGATTCTCTCGGTCAGGATGTCTGCACGTACTAGAGTTATTAGCTGTGGAATCTTTCCACGTGTGTAGGCCTTCTCAAGCTGAGACCTCAGGTCCTGAAGTAGCTGCTTGAACACTACACGGAATAGCTGTGTCATTAGTTCGCCTGCTATTCTAACGCGCTTGTTAGCCATGTGATCCTTGTCGTCAGGTTTCCTTCTTCCAAGTACCATTTCAACGATGCCCTTGACAATC
>CAYPXK010000087.1:0-17819 GCA_964414695.1 uncultured Thermoproteaceae archaeon
GATATTTAGTGCCTCCTGCTTTTTTGCACAGTATTCCATTTCTTTTTAACATGTTCGTAACTTTGTCACGTTCATATGTATTATTGAATCGTCTCCTAAGATAAATCTCATAGTTTGTTCTATGCCATTCATGAGCTATACGAAATTCCATTCCGAGAATTTTCACGGTGTACGATGTCTGAATTGGGCTCATTGATCCACTATAGGATAGTTTTTGAAGTGTTTGTTGACATTCGGTGTCCTTAACTTGTGCACTTTATTTTTATATAATGTCAGATTATGTAGTATCTCGCCAATTGTCTTTTTTATCGATGGATCTAATAGTTTTATCGAAATTTCTCTATTGTTACCCTTGACTGTTGTTATACGAAATCCTAATATGCGTCCTATTTCAGATATCGTTTTGTATATAAGTTCTCCCTTAGTTGTATTAAGTGCAACGGACACTCTTATTCTGCCATCTGACTCAACTATCCCATCTCCTGCGATTATACCCGCTAGTATATATATAGAACTGTCGTATGTCAAGGTGCCTCTCTTCACTTTATCGTGAACTTCGGCTACATTTACATCATACGAAAATCTTAATAACAACGTTATGCTAGCTCTGAGGGTCTTAGCAATATTATTTAGCATTGGTTGAGTAATTCGTATACTTGATAATGCTGCATCAGACAGGAGAATTAGAGTCCCTAAAAGTTCAGGACGGGTTGTAGTAAATTCTGTGATTTTAGCACCTGAGAGAATTGAGCTTAATCTTCCATCTGTTATGGTGAGTCCGTATAGGAAGTATGTTATGTCTTGTATGGAGATTCCGTATTGTTGTAGTAGTTTTCTGTGGTGTTCGCCTATTATGTTTATGATTTCGTATATTTTTAGGGTGTCTAGAATGTGTTGTAGTGTTCTTGAGGTGAGGTGGTAAGCGATTCTGCCTAGGTCGATTTATGCTATTGATAGTGTTCCTGTTGTTTTTATGTAGTGTTCTAGTATTTTATTTATCTGCTGTTTTATTGGACTTTGCATGTTCTCTGCGGGGGTTATCTTAGGGTTGTTGAGTATTCTCTGGTAGGTCAGTGTCTGCGCTGTTGCTATGTCCTGTAATGTTGGTGATTTTGTTAGGAATTTGTTTATTATTTGTATTGTCTTTTCATAGCTTTTCCTTGTTGTGTAGAGTAGGGTCTCTGATAGTGTTCCTGCTATTTGTTTTATTGTTTCTATGTTGTTGTTCTGCTGTAGGTACTGTCTGACCTTTTCTGGACCTTGTAATATTGTTGTGAGGGTCTCCTGGGTCGTCCAGGTGCTGTGTGTTCCTCTTCTGTCATGTATGTGCAGGTCCCGTGGCTGTGCTTGTTTTAGCTCTCTCAGTATCTGCGTGGCTATGGGTTTCAGGTTCTTGGTTTCACCTGTCTTCCCGCGGTCTAGAAGACTTATGGAGTAGTTTCAGCTTGCTGCAGTATTCTTCTATACTCCTCAAGCTTGTCTCGATGCTCTAGCCCTGTGAGTCTCGTCACTAGAAGTGCTATTACAGCATTGACGGCGAGGCCTATCATGCCTGCCTCTGCTGGATGGAAAGGTACATGTATTCCAACTGCTGGTCCTATCTTGCTGTTCAGGAATGCTGTTATCAGAGAGCCAACGATCATTCCTGCAAGTGCACCATGCTTATTTATCCATGTTCGACGTGTTGGATACATCGCCTGGATAAGCGCAGGCAGAAACTGGAGACCGCCTGCACATGCTATGGCCGCTATGTTGAATATGAGACCAGGCTTCAAGATCGCCAAGTACCAGCCTACTAGGGCCCACGCTAGTATGAACAGTCTCCCAACTAGCACAAGCTCACGCTCACTTGCTCTTGGCCTTATGTACCTCTGATATATGTCCCTCGTCAGTATCATGGATGTTGTCCCAAGGAAGGAGTCAAGTGTAGACATTGCAGCAGCGGCAGCTCCAGCAAGCAGGAATCCTGCAAGGAGAGGAGGCAGGAACTTGTATATCATGTAAGCCATCACTGCATCCCTGGAGCCGTAGATCTTCACAAGCTCCTGTATGAACCCTGGCTTGAGTACACTGCCATATCCCCTCAGATTGAGTACAGCAGCTGCAAGTCCAACAAACATTGCAGGAATGTAGTAACTGCTGAGGTACAGCGCCGTTGCAACACTTGTCCACTTTATTGTCCAGGTGTCTCGAGCAGCATAGTACTTGATCCACATGTGTGGAAGAAGCATCAAGCCCACACTGAACACAATTAGGAAGCTCAGAACAAGGTCAGGACTCCACTTCAGGATGAGCATGGAGGGCTTGAGCTTGACGAGCTCACTCATTACCTGAGTCAAGCCTTCAGGAAAGAATTTGTACAATATTGCGAGGCCGGCAATCCATATGCCTATGTACATCCATATTCCCTGAAGAACATCTGTCCAGTAGGCAGCCCTAAGACCGCCAACTGCTACGTACACCGCGGCAACCAGCATGAGCGCTAGCGAGGATGCCCAGTACGGTAAGTGTCCTCCAGTGGCTATTGACAGTATTATGCCCAGTCCAATTGCTTGAACAACAATGTACGCGACAATGAACAGTGCCTGAATAATGGCTGTGACAACTCTAATTGCCTCACTCCCATAGAAGTCCGCTAGGAGATCTGCGGGAGTTATGAAACCCTTGAACTTTCCAAGTACGAACATCCTCTTACCATACACGTACCCCCACACGGCTGCAAGCGTTGTCCAAGCCATAGCGGCTATCCAGAACGATATTCCTGTTGATGCAAAGACTGCAACACTTGTCAGGAAGGCAAATGCACTATGGTAAGTTGATGCAAGTGCCAGGAAGAGAACTATGAAACCTGCTGTTCTGCTTAGGACATAGAAATCTTCAATGGTTTTTCTAAACTTTCTTCCAGCAACATAGCCTAATGATATACATAGAATACAGTAAACTATTATTACTGATGTTGCAATAATCCAAGTCTCCACCATAGTCACCTCCAACAGAATTTTGCTAATAATACAATTATCACAATTATATAAATCCACACTATGAAGGAATACATCAGCGGCAAGCTTAGTCCACAGATCAGCGTTGGACTATTTACAAAGTACGTGAAGAATACGAGCGTGTAACCTATCAGTAACAGTATTGTAAGAACTATGCATACGTGTTTCCTATGCATCTGATAGAAGTTCCTGTATGTAATAAATGCATTACTGACATTAAGCTTAAATAACAGACAGCCTACGCGAACCCCCTACTTATTAACAGCACCACACACAGCTATCTGTTCAAAAATTTTCCTAAATGACGGACAGCGCGGAGGCTCCCTGCTATGTATGACAATGTAAGCATTGACTAGTGCACGATATTCGAAGCTTGTGAACACTCTCTCAAAACTGTCAACAAGTGGAAAACCTGTCTTAATTAAGAATTCTTTTATAATTGATAAATCTCTCTCTGTTGCTTTACGTTTGCCAAAGTTTATGTTTCTGTTTGTTACATGTACTTCACCTCCTCCTGGTAAAATCAGTTTTCCATATGCAGCCTTGACTCTCCATGTGCTAGAATCTGTTGAATGTACTCCAATTCTTTCTAATATTGCTGTTACTATTGGACTACCGAGACCTAGAACGTGTACTTTACAATTTTTTGGAAGTTCTTCCACTAGCCTTTTTAGGAACATCAGTGCGCGGAGTCTGCTGTTTCCTTTTACTCCTCTCAGGATCAGGATGTAAGGTACGAGTGCTCCAACAGCTATGATGTCGGGATTGTAGTCTAGGTAGCGCTTTAGATAGATGTTGACTATGTCCAATCTATCATGGTAATGTATTACGGGTACTGCCCTCTCTCTGACGACTTTTACAAGCTTCTCATAGTTTTGAAAAGATTTTTCAAGTTTTTTTCTTAATGTGTTCTCATCATCCTGTGGTGAGGGCGGAAAATCTAGGTTAAGTACATATTTTGCATCCTCGAAGTATGTGTAAACCTTCAGGATTTTGTCTAAGCTTGGCTCTATTCCATGTCTAAGAAACTGGAAGCCTCCACTATCTATCCAAAGTTCGTACGATATGTCGCACTCAAGTACTTCGTGGAGAGACTGGAAGCCACGTGAGAGAACTTTCTTCTCAAGTATGTCGTACGCGTTTACCATTATTGCGGGAACCTTGAAGTAGTGCCAAGGCTTGGGAATTGCGAATATTGGCGTGCCTAGTATTATCTTCACTGCAGGTTCCTGTGACGTATACGGGTTTTAAAGTTCAGTGGGCCTCCCCGAAAGTTTCGGAGAGGCGTAGTATTGTTGGTGTATATCCCCCATGTGCTGTGTACCTCTTCCTGACCTTGACCAGGATCGACATGGGCACTGCAAGACCAACGACAAGTGCCTCATCTTCACGAAGTAGCTTAAGTTCCCACAGATCCTCTAGATCAACGTTTTCAAGAACATCCTTGACATACTTCAGATCTGCCGGATTTACAATACGCTTAAAGACCTGAGTCATGCACTGACTAAGAAGATCAGGATGCACACGTGCTGGACGTTGACTTATCACAAGTAGACCAACTCCAAACTTCCTACCTTCTCTAGCAACTTTCAGGAGAGGCCCAAGGGACAGACTGTCACCTCTACTTGGTGCAAAGTTATGAGCCTCCTCAAGGACTATCAACACATTCCTTTCTCTTCTCCGCATTGCATACTTGAGAATCTGATCTACGATCACTGCAACAAGTGCCTGCTGATCAACATAGTCAAGGCCACTTAGGTCAATGATTTTGACCCCTGGCTTGTCTACGAGCTCCCTGATGTTTAGCTGTCTTATGGGTCTACCATCGAAGTACTCTACTGCACGTGTGAGAAAGAATGGCCTATTCTCAAAGAGTAATCTAAGCTTCGTAACTAAACTATGGATCGAGACTTCGCCTGCATATCCACGTGGTGCAGCCTTCTTTCCATGTTCTTCAACGAATTTCAATAAATCTTCAACATCTTGCGCAGGCTCGCTTGTAACAATGTTGTGCCAAGCTTCTTCAAGTATTCTACGTTGAGTATCGGATATTCCATAGTAGTAGTCTAGAAGTTTTAGAATAATGCTCAGCGGCATATCGAGAGGCCTAATGCCGAATCTTGAATAATGTCGTTCGATTCTGAATACCTTTCTGAATGTTTCATCAACATATGTTGTATCTACTCTACCAGGCACAAATATTTCAACCTTTGAAGATATTTCTCTAGCAATCTCTCGCTCATCCTCACTTAGCTCGATTCCCACAACATCAGCAGGTACCTGCATTGCAGAGTACTCACTGTGCGGGTCAAACACTACTATTGACATGTCTGTCCTATAGGCAAGTTCCTCTATGATGACACCTGCAAGCCAGGACTTTCCTCCACCTGTTGCTGCAAGTATAGCACAGTGATGAGTTACAAGTCTATCAGCATCGATGTAGACTGGTACTTCAGGAAAGTCTCTTAAGTATCCTACATGTATGGAGAAGCCTCTAGGCTTGAGAATCTGTTCAAGGGTTCTCTTGTCGGGAAGCGCAATAGGAGAGTATATTCGTGGGGGTCTTCTAGGTGGTACGACTTTGCCTTCCTCATCTAGCTGTCCTAGGATAGTTATCTTAGCAAGGTTTACTGTTGAGAGAGACTCAGCATCTATTCCATACTCTTCAAGTAGCTTAACTGCACGGTAGTCAGTTCCCTGAAGTAGTCTGTCGTCCTGAAATATGTTCTTTCTAGCTAGTCTAGATACCCTACCTATGAGGGTCTGGGACTTGTCTAGGATTAGGACAAGTGACCCTATCGATATTCTATCCATCTCAGATATCACAGCAGTGGCTGTAGTCACGGACTCTGCTGAGAATACTACACCAACAATCCTGTTCACGGAGCTCTGTTAGACAACCTAGATGCTCAAGGTAAAGTATCAACACTTAAAATAAGTACACATCATGGCTTGAACAATGTCAACGAGAACCACGCTACGCAAAAGAAAGCGATTTGTGATAATAGCCATAATAGCCGTAATAATAGCAGAGCTTGGGTACATATTGTACTCATTCGGATTCTTTTCCCAGACGGGGCCAACAGCCCAGCCGCTAGCAAATCTTCTATACGATCTGTGCCTCCAGACGGGGGCTGGCGCCGGTTTTTGCCGAGGGCAGACTTTCAAACTTCTAACAGACTATTTGAACAGTTTCAAATATATATCAATACGAATAGTAAATCCTACAAATACAAATATTCGACAGCTTGCAGACGAATTCAAACTACTTTCCAACTTCACTAGACCAATAGTGGATGTGTACCTTGTTGGGCCAGGAGGCTTAGACTATGCGCAGCACATAGTCAATGAGCTAAACTCTACATTGAATGGAATGCTTAAGGATGACATATTTGCAACATATCCTGTACTGAACTTCACTATATATACAAGGTACATACTCCCATTTATACTGATAGTACCAAAGAAGATAGTAACACCTTCACAATATACGAGGAAAGAGGTGTTCTACTCAACACCACTGATAAATGCTACATATGTAGCTACAAGCAACATATCGTCCTGTGCTATTGTGTACAACATAGTGCTAAAGCTGGGGCACCCAATTACAAATCTGGAAGAGATTCGGAAATACATAAACATAACAGGACTTGTGTACAGGAAGCATGGAGCAAGGTACAATATTACGAAATTGATACTAATGACGAGAATCCTAGTCTATAGTTACAATAAATCGGCAATAGCGTTGAAATACGCAGCATTTGCGGGAGATCTTAAGAGAGGAGATAAAGTGACACTCTTAATAAGGTCAATACTCGTTAAGAAAGCCGTAGTTAAGTACTATGTTATATCTGTAACTCAGCCAACGTTAATAGTGATAGGAAATAAGGACAATTACGAAATAACTTGTCTTATAGCACCATACAACTCAACAGCTGAGACTCTCAAGGAGCTAATTCAGAAGTGCATAGAATAGACGTACAGTTACTATCGAAGCCGCGTACAATAACATTCTCGATACTTGATGCATTATCTATTGAGCATATATGTACACCTCTTCTGCAATATCTGCAGAGTATCTTACATATCTCGATTTTATGCAAGATACCTCCCGTAACGTCCACTATCCTAGAATCTTCGTAGATATGTATAGACTTTAAATTGAGTACCTGTATTGTTCTTCCATCCTTATCGACTATTCCTGGTTTATCTATAAGAAACAGACAGATATCAGGTCTCAAATGTTTAGCTATTTCAAGCATAATATCGTCGCCACTGACAACACTCAACTTCTTATCAACAAGGACTAAATCTCCGTTAAGCAGTGGAACAAATCCCGACTCTACATATTTCACAATTTTTGAAACTTCTAATCCTTCGCCAGTGAATATGTCAGCCGTCTCTACTGGTATCACGGGAACTGCCTCACTTATTAATATTCTCATTATGTAGCTCTTAACCTGATACAACATTAGTTTCGTAATAGAGACACCTATCATATTGTCACAATCTAAGTACTTCAGAATGCCATAGCACTTGACTGGGGTGTGAGCGTGACCACCACCACCATGCACTAATATGAACTTGTATCCATTTTTCAGAAGTTTTCTTATTAACCTAGCAATTGATCTGAGAGAGTTTTCTCTAGTAAACTTGCCGTAACTACTCTTTGGACTTATGGAACCTCCACCTATTTTAAGAAGAATAAGCATCAGTACTCTCTCTCTACTATAAATTTAGCAAATTCTTCGAGAATTTTCCTGGTACTTTCATTGGGAAATGGTCTCAATGCGTCGATTGCCTTCGTTATATAATCTCTTGCCTTACTTAGCACCATCTCTCGTATGTTATACTTATTGAATAGTTCTATACTTTTCTCAATATCTTCCTGTGTTATTGTATCCTTTCTCAGTATTGAAAGTATCGCATTTCTATCATTTTCAGATGCTAGTTTAATGAAGTACATTACTACAGCATTGCCAAGCTTGTGTTCTTTCAGATCTTTGCCTATTTCTTTTCCGAATTTTTCAAATTTTCCATATATATCAAGTAAATCGTCTATTAGTTGGAATGCAATACCAACATACTCACCATAAGCTGCGGCAGCTTTAACTAATTCGTCTTCTATATTTCTCCTTACTGTAAGTGCACCAAGCATGCATGCTGTTCTTATTAATGCAGCAGTCTTCTTTCTAATCATGTTAAAGTACAGTTCCTCTAATTTATCGATATTTAGTCTATTTATTATCCTGTGCTCAGCTATGTATGGGTCATCTCTTCCTGCTGCCTCTAGAAGTATGTCAAGTCTCTCTCCCTCTATTATCTCCTTTATCGTCTTCGATACTATCTTACCCACGAGCTGAGGATTATGCGAATCAAGTACTGCCTCCTCAATGGCTTCTCTATACCATAGACCGATCAGCATTGCTGTAGATGTTCCATACCTCTTCCACACAGTTGGCTTTCCTCTCCTGACTACTGAGTGGTCTATTATGTCATCGAAGATTAGTGAGTACTCATGTATTAGCTCTACAATACATGCTTCAGGAAGAGCATCCTCTGGATTTCCTCCACAAGCCTCAGCAAATGCCAAAGTCAGTAATGGTCTTACACGCTTTCCACCAGTTGCTATCTGGTAAAGCACCGGTTCCCTAAACTCCTCAGCGACGTCGAGTGTGAGATATTTACGAAGCCTATCTTCTACAAGTTTACCATATTTGTCGATCAGTGTCCGAAGTACGGTCTCGCTCATGGGTAGTCTAGTTAAATCTTAGCTTAGTTCATTAACACTACCTACATATACTCAGATAAACTTCTTAAACGAAGGTCACGATGACGGGCATATGAAGGTATTTGTCAAGGAGTTTACAGTCTCAACAAGTGGTAGAGAGGACATTGTTAACATTACTAGACTTGTCGAGGAGGCTGTACGTGAGAGTGGCATACGGAATGGCCTAGTCCTGGTCTATGTTCCCCACGCAACAGCACTTCTGATAGTTAATGAGGACGAGCCAGGACTCAGGAAGGACTACCTCTCCAAGCTTCTGCAGCTGTTTCCAAGACACGGCGAGTATCTACACAACAGAATAGACGATAATGCAAATGCACATCTAGCAAGTGCGTTCGTTGGTTCCTCAAGGATTTTTCCACTCGTTGATGGTAGAATAGTGAGAGGTACCTGGCAGGAAATACTTCTAGTAGACCTTGATGGACCGAGAACTCGACGTGTAGTTGTTGAGGTCATTGGCGAGTAGAGGAGGAAATACATGATCCCTTACTACCTACTATATGTAATCGTAACAACGCTGTTAGTGACGATACTTGCAAAGAAGGCCTCAAATTTCAAAATAATAAGGAAAGGTGCAGAACTAACTGCGGCTCTTGTATCGGTTCTAAACGTAATTCCAGGCATTGTGCATTTTCTAGTATATACGTTCTTTGTATGTACATCCTCTGCAATCACTAAAATAGGCAAGAACATCAAGCTCAAGCTTGGAGTCGGGACAGACATACATGGTCGTACCGCAGCTCAGATAATCGCCGTTGGTCTGCTCCCTGGCCTCTTTGGGACACTGTCATTTACAACATACATGCTCGGATTTTACGCTATGGCACATAGCCTCCTCATCGCTGCACTGTCTATGATAGCAACATCTAATGCAGATACGTGGGCCTCTGAGATAGGCGTCCTGTACCGTGGGAAACCTAGACTCATACTGAACCCCCTCATACGCGCAGAGACTGGAACATCAGGAGCGGTCTCGTTCCTTGGATTACTTGCATCCATTGCAGGTGCAACCTCTGTAGCACTGCTAGCAACATCTCTAGCATATCTGCCCCACATGGTGCTGCTTGCCCCCGAGTTCACAGACTTGGAGTGCTCGCCTCTGAAAATGATGACAATAGTGACTGTGAGCGGATTTGCAGGAGAGCTTGCTGATAGTGTTCTAGGTCTCATACTTCAGGAGAAGAGACAGTGCCTGAAATGCGGGATAATCTGTGAGACAGAGAAGCACTGCAGTGTAGATACGGTAGCGCTATGGGGCTTCAAGTGTGTGAAAGGCGAGCACATTAATCTACTATCACAGCTATTTGCAGGAGCTTTATCAATGCTTATGCTCAAGTTTACGTAACGTAGACTTGCCAAGTCCTGTACTTTTAGAGAGTTACCTCACAGCCACATAGAATTCATCAGGAACAATATTGACCTGTACTAGCCCCAGACTTCTCACACCATGTGCAGGATTACTAAATCCACGACTTTTAATACATAAGGCTAAGCAATTAGCAATGTCTACGCGTCAACGTACAACATCTTACGCAAATTTCAGTCAAGTACTTGCACAGGTAGCTACAGGACTCTGGAAAGCAATCAAAGAAGCTAGGGGAAACTGTGTAAGCTTCACGCCAAAGAAGATTCTACAGTACGCAGGCGCTGACGAAGATGTTAAACCGATAAAGCTAACCCTTGTACGTTACATACTTGACGAACTAGTAAAGAAGGATGTACTGTACAAAGATGACAAGAGGTACAAAATCTGTAAGTACATAGTGACCAGCGATGGAAAAATATGCACAGATGAGAAGAACCCACTCTGGGAATTATGTAAAGCTGCCGACTCACCCGACGAAGTTATTAAAGTGCTTTCACAATTAGTCGAGTGACAACATTAGATAAACTAGGTGAAAATAAAATCAAGAGATTACTGGTAAATAAGATAAAGAACTATTTTAAAGACTACGAGTACTGTGACGTAACATACATAGAAGTAGGTGATAAACTATTAGCAACATCCTGTGATGGCTACGTAGGATCTACATGGCTTTTGCCCTTCATGACTTGGAAAGACGTTGGTTGGAAAGTATGTGCAACATCTGTTAGTGATCTATTAGTTAAATTTGCTAAGCCCATACAGATAATGATATCGATAAACATTGAAAGATCTCGAAAATTCGAAGAATTGGAAAACATAATAGAGGGAGCTTGTACATTCTGTAAGGAACACGGGATTGAGCTCGGTAAATTAGATCTAAATGAATCATCAGAATTTTCTATCACGGCATGTGTAATCGGCACATGTGATAGAAAAGTTGGAAATGTTATAACACGCGAGGGAGTTGTATATACTGTCCCAGAGTTTGGATATACAGGCATAGTGTTTAAGCTGTTAGAGAAGAGCTTGCTAAAAGATTATGAAGAAGAACAGGTTGTTAGAAGAGGCGTACAGATTTTGAAAAATCCAAAACCACCGTTCTATCTGTTAAACCTGGACGATTGTATAAGAAATTCCGTACTTGCAAGTTCTGACTCTAGTGATGGACTAGGTGCAGTTCTGTGGAACTTTGCAGAGCTATCAAATTGTGAAATAATAATAGAGGATTTGCCCACTAACAATGAAATTGTCGAATTTTGTAAAGATGTCAAGCTAGATTTGCTTGAAGTAGTGTTTAATGGTGCTGAAGAGTACCTCCCGGTTCTCATTCTACCTCACGATATAGGCATAGTGAAGGTTGGACCTGTAGAACTTGTGCCCATAGGCAAGATAAGAAAAAGCAGTACCCCCTGCGTTAAGTACCGTGACATGTACATACATTACAGAGGTTGGGAATATTTCAGATAATTTTTCGAAGAGATTAGGCGTAATGAAGTTCCGTTATTCTGTCAGGTTTCTGTGCTGCTGGTTGTGGAATTGGTGATAACATTGGTGGTAAACCAAGCTCACGTAATAGTATGTTAACTTCGAGAATCACGTACTGCATCAATATCACGTTTATGGGTTCTGGCACTTTGCCCTCGCTTATGAGCTTAGCAATATCTGAGGCATCTTTACCATTCTCAAATTGTATTGCTAGACATCCTCTCAGAGATATCGAGACAAGCGAAGGCATGGAAGATATGTTTACGGCGAATGGAATTTCCACAATCGTGTCATGTACCGTGACGTTTGTGTTTAGAACGTTGACATTAAACATGATGTTGAGGGTCTGCGATGGAGAGTGAGGTATCGGTAGCCGCTCTGCATGTATATAGTCTAGCCTGAAGTGTATCGATCTTACAGGAGGCATCTGAGGTTGCTGTTCCTGCATGTTCGGTCTCTAGGGGCTTAAAAGATTTTATATGTTATCAGTTACGGTAGATGACTATGAAAAAGAAGGAGCTTGAGCGTGTAGAACCATTTAAGAAGGCTCTTTTAAAGGTTGGCCAAGTCCTCAAAGAGCACGGCGTGGATTTCGTACTTGTCGGCAGTCTGATAATGCCTCTCATCTATGAGATACCGTGGGATGTGCATGATGTAGATCTTTTTATACTAAACAAATGTGTATTCGCGGAAAGTGAGTTCTTCGAAGAACTCGCACGCAAGAACGACTGGGACATTGGAACAACAATGCACGGCCTCATATACTATGAGGTCTTGGTAAACGGAGATGTCGTGCGCGTAGACCTGATGGAAAACATTCTCGACATATACATACCCGAGCAGATGCTGAAGAATGCAGCAGTGAAGAAAATAGACAATCTAGAAATTAAGCACATCAGGCTTGAGGACCTCATAATACTGAAGGCACGTGAAGCATCTCAGGAAGGCGACGAATTCCTGAACAAGCTTGCAGAACTCATAGCTGAGGACAGATACGAGATCAAGATAGATAGGGACTACTTTAGGCGAGCCTTAGAGTACTTTCCTGAAGATGAGAGACAGTCAATATACAAGAGAATATTAAAGTGCGGAATATACATAGAGTAGCTAGTTAGCCACAATCTAAAATGATGATGCCCAGGGCTCTGACATAAATGATGTGGGTTTCTGGTCGCTGATAATGAGCGAGGTTATTAACAAACTCACTATAATCGAATTAAAGCCCGGGGTAAGAGAAATAGTATCAAAAGATACTAAACTTAGACTTGCGAGAATAATAGACTTAGAAAATTGTAAAATTTTAATAATAGACGTCGTCGAGAAAAGATTCCCAACGAGTGCATATAAAGAACTTGTATTAAAGGATGGAAGAAAGTTACTATATGAAAAAATCGATGAAGTAAGGATATTCGATAGAGTTATAAGAGATGTAGAGCTCGTGTATTATCAGAATCCTAACAGGACGGAGCTTATATCGATAAGACTTGTGCTAGAGGAAAGCTTGAACGATTGTGAATTGTTAAATATTTACATATCGATTTTGCAGATGTACGCACCTTCATACTTTGAAAGGTTACGCAAGGTATTAAATAAATACGTGATGTAGTAGCGCTGATGTACAGTCTAATACTTGTCTACTTGGCGGTACCTGAGGAGTATGCAGATCTACAGGAGGAAGTTGATAAGCTTGTAGAGGAACTTGGACTCAGAATAACTAAGGGTGTTGTAATTACCTGGAGAAACAAGGAGGAGTTGACGAAGAGACTAGATAAGCTGAAGGACTACATCATCAGGAAACTTGAGGAAGGGATTGAGGGAATTGAACTTGTTTACTCGATAATAGAACTCGATGAGGAGCGATATAAGTCTGTGAGACCTTTAGTTGCTAAGAAACTTGAAATTCTATGTAATAGCCTTGAGAAAAGGATTGAAAGCTTGTTAGAGAGGGTCAAATCGTGTACTGGAAGAGAAGTTAGGAAATATAGACAGGAATTACAGGAAATTGAAGAAAGTTTTAGAAAAGTTGCAGAGTTTCACAAAGTATTTGACATAAGGCACAGTGCTTTTGATAGGGTAAATAAACTTATGTCGGAATTGAGAGCAGAATTTTATAGGAGGTTGAAGTAATTTTTACCTTATACTAAGATTATCAGCTTGATGATTCGCTTGACTCGCTTCTTTCTTCTTCAATTACGAATTCCTGTGATTCTTCTGATGAGCCTCTTCTTTTGATGAATGGTATCAGTACAACACCTGCAACGACTGCGGCTGCTATGACTGCGGCTGCTGTCAGTACCTGCGTTGTTGTTAGCACTATTGGCTGCGAGCCTACATGAATTACGACGAGCACGTTTGTTCCTATTTTCAGAACCTTGTTGCCGTTGACGTCTAGGTTAGTCTTTGCTAATGTTGTTGATCCTATCTTTACTGTGAGTATGTATGTTCCAGCTGGGACGTTCTTTATTGTTGCAACACCATTTGCATCAGTGTACGCTACTCTCATGAATGTTCCTGACGGTGATGATATCATTACTGTAGCTCCTGCAAGTGGCGCACCTCTGTAGTTTGTCACTGCGACAGTCACATTGTACAGTGGAACAACAATCTTCATGGTCTTTGCAGGAATCGTATTCAGTACCAGCTGTGCAACGGTCATGTTGTCGTACTTCACGGTCACCATTATTGGACTTGTCACGAGTGTACCTATGCTGAAGCTCACGATGCCTTCCTCATTTGGTACTTCACTTATCTTGACATTGCCATACTCTATTGTTACTGTGCAGTTTGTCAGTGGCTTTCCAGTCTGTGTCACGATCTGTAGGGTCAGTGGCTTTATGTTCAGGTATACCTTGTATACTCCTGGCTCTCTCATGCCCCTCAGTGCAACTGCAATGTATGCTTGATGCCTGTCAGGCGATATTGATACTGGTCTTATCGTTGTGCCCCAAGGCACTGTTGAGCCGGTTACTGATGTGTATGCTATGCCTCCAGGCGTCACGATCTTCTCAATAGTTGCATACTCGGGCAGCTGTACGACTAGTGCGGTCCATATGCCACTGCTTACGTCAAGCTGACTCACTGGTGCCAGTATCACTGTCTTGTTAGCCACTGTCACAAGCTCTCCAACTGACTTGTAGAGCAGTGGTACGTACAGCACCATCACGGGCACGGTCATGTTGTTCACTAGCTTGAAGTTGGCACCGTAGACGATGTATGTGCCTACGATGTACTTGAACTTCATTATTGTTGGTATCAGGTAGCTGATTGCCTTGACAGGTGCTATGCCTGCAGCCTCACTTACTGGGACAGTTAGCTGACCCTCAACGATGACACTACCTGCCTTCTGGCCAGGCAGCAGTGGCTGAATTGCTGCTACTGCCACTACATAGCCTAACAGTTTCCAGCCACGTGGTATTCCAAAGTCTGCAGGTGTGACAACTTTCTCGGATCCTGGAGCTACCGTGGTGTTCAGGTACTCCAGTGCCTTAACTAGGAACACGTATGGCATCACACTTTCCGGAGAGTACTTCAGGACTATCGTGTATGTGCCTCTTATTGCCTTGGACGCGTCAATCTCGATATACTTTGGCTCAACTTTCACACCTGGAACCTCGTGACTTGAAGCTACGAGCTCTGCTAGAGGCTTACCGCATGGCATTATCACGCTCGTCACCATGTATGGAGCCTCATTGTCTACCCAGATCTTTACAGTCTGCTCTGTTACTTCATTAAACGTGTCGTCAGGAACCTTCACATGTATCTTTACTACTTGACCCTGCAGCGTGTACTCTAGCTCTCTTACGTAGACATACGTTACGTAGATCTTAGTTACGTATGTTGATGTGCCTGCATTGATTATCGTTAAGTTTCCACTTGTGACATATACCTTCCTGACGAGCCCGTTTGGCGCTCTCTCAAATGTGCATGAGCCAGTACATATGAACTGCAGTGCTGGAGATGGCTTAGCTATGGTCACGATCATCAGGTAGTTTCTATACGTGCTACTTGGAGGTACGCCAAACTGTAGGGTTATTCTCTGGCCAGGCTGAAGAGCAATCATCTTACTTGTGACAACCTTGTCAATGTACTGCACATGCACGTACGGTCCAACTACCTGAACAGGAACAGCGTGCACCATTGGCAACAGTACTATAGCTAGTGCTGCCACTATGGTTAAGACTCCGAGTATGTGTCTGTACATCATCGAGCCTCAGTCAACACGGCTACCTAGTTAGAAAATTAGTTATCGAATAAAATAACCGAAGCTTATAAAAACTTTAGACAAGTCTTCAGAACTCCTCTACCTTACCGTCCCGCCTCGCTACAAGCACCTTATAGACGTGTTTACTAGAGAAGATGCCAACCTCAACGACTCCAGGAATCTCTTTAATGTTTCTCTCATAAACTTCAGGGTCCTCAATAAGCCTGTACCAGTCTACTAAATAATTACCCTGATCCGTCACAAGCGGCCCTCTCTTCCCCTTCTCAAGAATTCTCAACCTTGCCTCTCCACCATACTTACCAACAAGCTGTCTAACAACGAGACCCCAGTACTTTGGTATGACCTCAACTGGAACAGGATGTTTACTACCAAGCTTCTCAACAAGCTTCGTCTCATCGACAATGACAACGAACTTCTCTGCAGAATAGTCAACTATTTTCTCTCCAACTAGTGCACCTCCACCTCCTTTGATAAGATTCTTGTTGGGATCAACCTCATCTGCACCATCAATAGCAATGTCAATCTTATCGACCTGCCATGGCTGTCTGAGGTATCTGTCAATCTTCAAGATGTGGCACATGTACTCAACTTCGCTCGATGTTGGCACCAGCACAATGTCCCTAAGCTGACCTGAGTGAATTAGCTCAGCAAGCTGCTTAAGAAACTCCATTGCTGTTGAACCTGTACCAACGCCAACCACCTGACCATTCTGCACAAATGAGATAGCGTACTTTGCTACAAGCTGCTTCATCTCATCCTGTGTTAACATCAACAGCGTAGATAGTGAGCATAAGCATTAAAGATTACAGATTGACAGGCTCTGCAAGGTATATATTATTTTTATCCTCTATAATACGAACCTTTATTCTCTGGCCAATAAGTACTGACTCAAGTTTTGAACTGGCTATAACAGTTATTACTCTATCATAAACGTGAGAACCTCTCAGCTTTACAGGAATGGCAATATATTCATTTTTAAATATTCCTCGACAGAGAATCTCAACTTTCAAAACTTCACCCTTCCTAAACGTCTGTGGAAGTTTCCGCGTTTTGAATATGTTAAAATCCTCCATAGATGGTATAAGCTTTACATTGTAAACTTTCTCAAGCTCCCTCAATTTTCTAAAGAACTCATCCCAACTCATGACAGGAACATCAGGTTTTCTACCATGCTTATGTGGAACGTACTTCTGGATAAGCACGGGAGGCCACCTTTTTCCTGCTCCAGCCTTCTTAGCCCACTCGATTAGCTTAGGAATCTCCTCGTCATTTAGCGTTGGCACCCACACAGGTGCAAGGACAACGTCTATCCTGGTGTTGTCAATCGTGAACTTAGCTAACTCAAGAACCCTGTTAACATTGTACCACTCTGTGCCTGCCAATTTCTTTGCTAGCTCTGGGTCCACCGCATCGACGCTTAGGTTGATCCTATCTAAGCCCGCGTCCGCAAGTTCAAGAATTTTCTTTTCATTAAACGTCACCAGCCTCGTCTGCATTGATATTACTTTAACTTCAGGTATCTCTCGAAGAAGTTGAATAAGTTCGCATAACTTATGGTATGTGCCTGGCTCACCCATCCCATCTATATGTACCTCAATGTTGTCACAGGACTTGTAGTTAACAATCTCGCGTACTGCCTCAAACAGCACATCTGGCTCAACTGTGAACTCAGCCCACCTGATGTCAGAGCGTGGTCCAGCATTTACACTGCAGAAGATGCATGAGAGGGGGCATAAGCTTGTTGGACGTACCTCTATGATGTTTGTACCCATGTCAACTATGCCAAATGCACGTACTCCAACCATTGGAAGTTCCTCACATATTCTAATGATCTCCCTCCTCGCACTACGCTGAGACTCGGCAGTCCGCTTGAGCAACCTGTCAGATAAGGCCTAGGATAGGTTTATATTACTTAGAACGTGGCTTGATACGTGAATACTTTATCACGATTAGCGAATG
>CAYPXK010000088.1:0-17602 GCA_964414695.1 uncultured Thermoproteaceae archaeon
CCTAAGCCTGAGGTACTTATCGAACGGCATAAAGTTCATTATACTGTAACGTGTGAGTGAAGACTCATGTCGGAATTTGAGTTATTGACTGGCACTGCAGTTGGCATAAAGGTTAAGGACGGTGTTGTTCTCGCCTCAGAGAAGCGTGTTGCCTATGGATTCTACCTGCTTAGCAAGTCAGGAAAGAAGGTCTTCAAGATAAATGACAAGCTTGGACTTGCCTCGGCTGGAATACTTGCAGACATGCAGACTATAGCAAAGATAATAAGGGCTGACCTTAACCTGTACTACCTGGACACCAAGACTACGCCAACTGTTAGAGCAGCAGCAAAGCTTCTCTCACTGATACTCTTCCAAAGTAGAATAATGCCGTACATATGTGAGATAATGGTCGGAGGCGTAGATGATGAAGGACCGCATCTATTTGTGCTAGATCCAGCGGGCTCGGTGATAGAAGATGACTACGCAGCACTTGGCACAGGTGCCAAAATTGCTATAGGTATATTAGAGAGCTTGTATAGACCTGACATGTCTCTTAACGAAGCTAAAGAGCTTGCAATTAAGGCCATTAAACAAGCAACATCTAGAGACCCCGTGTCAGGAGATGGATGTGACATACTTGTAATATCAAAGGAAGGCTCGTACGAGGAGAGTATAAAGTTCTAATGAAGTTAAGGCGATGTGTAATCCTAGATTCTTCAGGAATATTTCATTTAAGAAATCTTGCAGCACTTAATGAAATACTACAGAATTCCAAGGTATTCATAACAGACAAAGTTCTACAAGAAATAAAGGACCCTAGATCAGAGGCAATATTATCAATATTGAATGTACAATACTGCGAAATAGATGATAGTAAGATAAGAGAGCTTAAGAAAAAGTATACAACACTATCAGAGGCAGATCTGTCAATAATCCTGTGTTCACAAGTTCTTCAACAAATATGCGAAGAGGTAGTTGTAATAACAGATGATAGTGAGCTAGCCAAGGCGCTGTCCAAAATTGGTGTTAAATGCATTAAGATATATTTTCGAAAGAGAAGAGCAAGCAAATGAAGTCTCTTCCACGTTATGTGCAGCACTCCTCGATAAGTTTTTCAAAAACCTTTAGAACATTTAAGACACAATCCCTGCAAAGTGCCTTAATAACATTTGTAGTATCTCCTGTATTCACTCTAAGAAGACCTATGTTTTTCTTATGAAAAAGTCGTCCACAATTTTCACACTTCATTATCTCAGGAACCTCCAAATTTGTTATCGATAGTCTAGCTTCTCTACCTGCAAGTAGTCTGACATTACCGTTCTCCTCCACCACTGCTACCTCGTAGCTTCCTGTGTTTAGGTAAGTGATTGCCAAAACTTTCGATTTACCCTTCACGACTCTTCGACTGCACCCTTTGCTAAACGGTTTATTAATTAGTTCTACCTCCTCTGTGTCAGATCTGACACACATCAAGCAGAATGTCCACAGGCACTTCACAGTGAGACACGACCTCAACACCCTGCTTCTGCAGATACGCTTTCACGGTCAGAATGTGAACCTTGGTCATAGATGGAGGTAAAACAAGTATGTTGTTTATGTTTGAAAATTCTTCACACAACTTCAATACATTAACAACGTTCAAATTATCTAATTTACGATAATGCGAAAGCACTAGCCTAGTGGTTGATATTGTTGACACTATATCAACACCATGCTTAAGATATGCACAGAGACATGGCTCTGCAACCTCCTTACCCTGTACTACACTGTCAAGGCTTGGAGAGTACGGATAGAGACCCATACAGTTCCAGTCAATTAGCTTTATCTGAGGTTTCGTTACTACTTTTCTAACAATAACATATTCAATGTTTAACCTTTTAATACTTTTACACAATTTAGATTCGTACACAGCTTCTGCCTCTCTTCTCAATAATGTATTTCTAATACGGAGAGGTCTCTGCCTTCTTCCTTGTTCAACTTCAAGAGGATTTTCATACACTACTAGGAGGCCAATATCGGGAAGTGCCTTGCCTGTAAGCACTTTTAATATCGTGTTCATTAGGTATAGGTCCTCTATGTAATGTTTAACTTCCGACACTATCTTAACTAACTTCCTAGCTAGTTCCTGGTCTGTCTTTATAATTCTGTTGTTATAAGCTATTATGGTCGTGTAAACGTCCTCGACAAATCTTGCGGATGCGGTAATGTTTAGCCACTTCTCTATTATTTTTCCAACAACTTTTTCTTTTTCATTCTCGGCTATCTCATATATGAGCAATGACAGTATTATCCATTTAACTTCATCAATTTTCTTCAATAAATCTCCAACATTTGTATATAATCCGCGTGCAGCACCGTGATCTACGTAAGCCAACATCTGCCCGAGCTAGAAATCGTAGAACATTATATTGACTTACGTAGCTACGTAATGCTAGTGTACAGGTTGCTAAATGTTGCACGTAGGTACTTGAGGCTTCCTATAGGATTCGTGTTCTGCAATGAACCTGAAGTCTCAGTTAGAAAGGCAGTAAGCGTCTGTGATGTACTTGACCTGCGTCTTGCCGTGACCGTGGGTGATGTCGTTACCAGGAACGTCATGAGGTTCTGGAGAGTTCCTGATGTTGCCGTTGTCGATGGAAGAACTCGACGTTCAGAAAGTGTGTCTATTCCTGAGGAGTTCTTCGATCACGTTATCCATGTTGTAAATGAGCGTTCAACGATATCGGATGATGTGCTAGCTAAGTTAGAGAAAGCCATCTCGATGGCTCTCGGCGGAGCTAAGGTACTGGTAAAGGTGCTTGGCGAGGAGGATGTTTTAGCAATTCCACTCATACTACTTGCTCCAAGGGCAGCAGTTATGTATGGTAATGTCTTCCTGAATGCACTGGTGCTGGTACCCTCCATGTGTGAGTACAAGCTTGCAGCACTTAAGCTACTTGCTGAGTTCAGATGCGAGAAATGAGACCACATGTTATACTTGTCTGTGCCGCAAGTATAGATGGGAGAATAGCTAGCAGGGCTGGATGGTCGAGAATTTCATGTCCTAAAGATCTGGAACGTTTACATGCGTTAAGAGCTTCCTGTGATGCGGTTATGATAGGTGCTAACACCGCCATTATTGATGATCCTATGCTGACTGTGAGGTACGTCAAGGCGGAGCGTCAGCCTACTCGAATTGTTGTGGATGGAAGGCTCAGAGTTCCAACAAACTTGCGACTTTTCAGGACGGCTAATGAGATTCCAACGGTTGTGCTAACTACAGAGCTGTCAAGTCCTGAAAAGAGGAGAGAGTTGGAGAGAATGGGCGTCAAGATAGAGGTTGTAGGACAGCATTCTGTAGACCTTGTGGAGGCTCTGAAGCTGCTTTACTATAAGTATGGTATACGGAGGCTACTTGTCGAGGGAGGAGGAACGCTAAATTGGAATCTCATAAAGCATGATCTTATAGATGAGATCTATGTAACATATTCAGGAATTGTGTTAGGAAATGGTGTATCAATATTTCAAGGTGAGGGCTTTGACAGCGGTGAAGAAAGTCCAAAGTTCAGAATTAAAGATGTCATAGTTTGTGAATGTGGGAGAGAAGTTGTTGTACATCTAGTACGTGAAAGATAGTAATACTTTATTGACAGCCTGCTTCACACAGAACCTGTGAACAAGCCCCAATGGCGTCACTTAATGACATAGTGAATAAAATTAGACATGCAGTACAGACAGTCGAGGAAGCAATTGCAGAATTGAGAAACGTTGTGTACGAGTTCATTAAGACAGGGCAGATCGACTATATAGTCAATCTCGTTGTCAACGTTATATCCTCAGTGCAGGACCCATACATCAGAAGGGCACTCTTGGAGAAACTGTTTTCCTCATATTTTGAAAAAATAGCTATTGCCTACCTAGGTCCTGAAGGCTCGTTCTGTCATGAAGTTCTTAGACAGGTATTCAATAGGGGAGTTCTTGAGGTCAGCTGTAGTACGATTACCGAAGTCTTTGAGCAGGTTCAGAAGGGTACTGTAACAATGGGTATTGTACCATTTGAGAATAGTGTTGAAGGTATTGTTCACGAGACTCTGGATAATTTAGAAGAGAAACGTTCAGTATATGTCAATATGTGTATTGAACATAAAATAAGGATGTGTCTTGCAGTATCAGACGATGTTAATAGTTTTGATGATATAAAGATACTGTATGCGCAGCCGTACGCGCTTGCTCAGTGTAGAAGTTTTGTCAGTAGAAATCTGTCTCACGTAGAGATAATTCAGGTGAGCTCAACCTCACGTGCGCTTGAGAAAGTTAAGTCAGAGAGCAGCTCAGCGTGCCTTTGCTCATGTCATGGTGCTCAGATGAGGGGTGTCAAGGTGCTTGCAGAAGATGTACAGGACTGGGAAAGCTACACCAGATTCATAGTAATATCGAGAATGTTAACGCGAGCTGGAGATCGTGTAAGTCTACTATTCACTGTTAGACATGAGCCTGGCGCTCTATATAGAGCTCTTGAGGTCTTTGCGAAGAGGGGAATTAACCTGACGATGATATACTCTCGTCCGCTGAGGAGGATACCCTGGAGGTACTACTTCTACCTCGAGTATGAAGGTGAGCTGGATGAAGATGTACTTCACGAACTTGAGCATCGCTGTACTTCCGTAAGAATAGTTGGTCAATACCCACTTGTATCATCTACATAATTTTTATAATACTACATATGTTGCTGTAGAAGGCCTACACGTACAATACAATTACTTAACGTTATATCTATAGACCTTGTAGATAATAATGTTTTAAAGTTCCATATACTTAGACAAAGTTCTCGTGGAGATCTCTAAATTTATCGAACTTCTATCATCAGCTCCAAGGTTTGAAGAGTTGAACCATTCAGGAAAGAAGGTGCTGCTTCGAGTCGACATAAATGTGCCCCTAGACAAGTCTCGAAATGACATACTTGACGATTTTAGAATATACGCTCACTCTAAGACCATAAAGAAACTTCTCGAGCTTGGGTGTGCGGTGACAGTACTTGCTCATCAGGGCAGGCCTGGCGATAAGGAGTTCTCATCTCTTGAACTTCATGCAAAGTACCTGTCTAAGTACCTTGGAACAGATGTCAAGTTCATTGATGATGTAATGGGCCCTGCAGCACGTGAGGAAATTAAGAAACTTAAGCCAGGTGAAGTTCTGCTTCTAGACAATGTACGCTTTGTAAGTGAGGAGATGTTGGAGAAGACTCCTGAAGAACATAGCAAGAGCTATCTTGTCCAGAGACTTGCCCCACTCTTTGATGAGTTCATACTGGACGCATTCGCTGCCATACACAGGCCTCATGCAAGTATCGTAGGCTTCACATGTGTCATGCCAAGCTGTATGGGTCTTGTGCTTCAGAGCGAAGTTGATGCACTGAAATACCTGCTTTCCTGTAACTACAAGAGTACGCTAGTAATTGCAGGAGGCTCGAAGATCCCTGAAACTGTTAAGGTAATAAGCAAACTTCTTGAGAAGAACATTGCCGACAAGGTGGTTGTTGGCGGTCTTGTAAGCACAGTGTTTACACTAGCTAAGTACGATGTCAAAGGCTGGATAAGAGACTTCGTAAGTAAGAAGAACCTCACAGAGCAGGTAGAACTTGCCAAGAAGCTACTCGAAAAGTATAGTGACAGGATTGTCACACCTCTCGACCATGTTGTGCTCCATGACACAGGTGAACATAGTGTTAAAGATGTCAAAGAAGTAGATGCAGAAATTGTCGATATTGGTCCACGAACACTTGACCTGTACAAGGAGATCGTGTCACAGTACGAGAACGTCATTATGACGGGACCTGTAGGATGGGTTGAAAAGGAGGAATTTGCAAAGGGTACGCTCGAACTTCTAAACACAATGATTAACAAGTGCAAATTCACGGCAATCGGTGGTGGTCATACAGTCATGATTGCTCGAAAGAAGGGACTACTAGAGAAGCTCTCACATGTATCAACTGGAGGCAGAGCCTTCCTGTACTCTCTTGTGGGCGAGGAGCTTCCTGGACTTATTGCTCTCGTCAAATCAAGAGAGAAGTTCCTTCAGAAGAGCTAATCGTTCTGGGATACAAACACGGTCACTTTCCATACAGGTAAATATTGAAAACCTAGTGTCCTTATCTTTCTCTCGTGCCTGTTCGAGTAGGGATCTTCGGATACGGCACCATAGGGAAAAGAGTAGCTGATGCAATAATGAAGTTTCCTGACGAATTTGAACTCGTTGGAGTAGTTAAGCCAACCCCAGACTATGAGGCAGAGATTGCCGTTAGCAAAGGAATAAAAGTATTCACATATCAGGACAAGCTCAAGGACTTCGAGAAGCTTGGCATACCAGTTGCCGGAACAGCTGAAGAGCTCCTGGACAAGGTTGACGTAGTTGTAGATGCAACACCTGGAAAAGTCGGCAAAGAGATGAAAGAGAAGTATTACGCACCTAAGGGAAAGCCTGCAATCTTCCAGGGTGGCGAGAAGGCAGATGTTGCAGATGTGAGCTTTAACGCGCTTGCAAATTATGAGAAGGCAATTGGTGCTAAGTACGTTCGAGTAGTCAGCTGTAACACAACTGGAATATGTAGACTCCTTGCAGCCTTCATGCTACATGGCTTAAAGATTAGGAAAGTGCGAGTGTATCTTGTCAGGAGAGGAGCAGACCCTAAGGAGCATAAGCGAGGACCGATAAACGACGTAGTCCCTGACCCTGTGACAGTGCCAAGTCACCACGGTCCTGATGTCAAGACTGTTATACCTGACATAAACATAGTGACCATGGCTGTTGCAGTACCTGTAACATTAATGCACCTTCACATGGTCAATATAGAATTCGAGCAGAACATTACCAGGGAGGACGTTATTAGAATACTCGAGGAGACTCCCAGAATAATGCTGGTACCTACAGGAAAGAGACTTGACAGCATTGCACAGCTAATAGAGTGGGCACGTGACATTGGCAGATACAGGAATGACATAATGGAGAACTGCATATTCGAGGGATCCATAACAGTTGTAGATGGAAACGATCTCTACCTATCAATGGCAATACATCAGGAAAGCATAGTTATACCAGAAAACATCGATGCGCTTAGAGCCATGTTCAAGCTTGCAGACAAGTGGACTTCCATCGAGAGGACAGATAAAGTACTTGGTCTCAACACATCAGGCAAGAAGTACAAGTTCTAGACAGAGAACGTATCTTCCATAACAAACCTACAAAATTTTTACATATCTTAAACGATTACTCATCGACTCAGCGGAAATTCTATGAAACTCATAGTATGTGGAAAAGGTGGAACAGGAAAGACCGTAATTTCAATTCTCCTAGCACGGGCATTCAGAGCGCTTGGCTATGTACCTTACATACTAGACATGGATGAATCTAATGAGACATTGCCAGTTCTTGCAGGAGCCGAGAAACCTAGACCATTACTGGACCTCTATGGTGGCAGAAGAGGATTAGCACAAATGTTAAAACAGGGAGAAGGAACAATTCTTCAAGCATTACAACAGATAGCTACAAGCGAACTATATCTTTCATCAATACAATATCCTTACAGAACGGTCACTGAGGATGGTATAAACATACTTGTGATAGGAAAAATCAGAGAGCTCGGTGAAGGATGTGCATGTCCATTAAATGTGTTATCAAGATTGATTATTCAGAAAATGAAACTTAGAGACAATGAGGTACTTATAGTTGATACAGATGCAGGTGTAGAACATGTTGGAAGAGGTGTTGAAGAAGTCACCGATGGAATAATAGCAGTTTCAGACCTTACGTATGAATCTCTGGTACTTTCAAAGCATCTTAAACAAATTGCTAATAAAATAGGAAAATCCTATTGGCTAGTATTGAACAAGGTTCCAGAAGAATTTAGAAAAACCATAATTGAATTATGTAAAAAATTGGATATAGAGCCTTCATGCATAGTCCCCTTCGATAAGGCAATATTTGAGGCCTGTATGTTAGGGTCTTGCATCAGGTCAGAAGTAGCATATAATGTCTTGAAAGATTTTGTTGAAAAGAAAATACTTCAGAAATCATAGAGATGTGTCTCGTAAAGGTCAGACTAGTTAAGACTTCAGGAGAGGAGTTAAAAAACTTTGAAAATGTTGCTGTTATTGAGTTCAAAGAGGGCAAAGTTATGTTCAAGGACCTCTTTCTAAACACTGTGTGTTCTGTAAACATCGAAGATGTAATTGAGATATTGATAAATACCGTAGATGCTGCTGTTATTGTGAAACTTCGTTAAGTGCTTTCTCAATTTCTTCCATTAACTTTTTGTATTCCTCTAGGGCTTCTGTATCAACTTTGGATATTATGAGACCTGCATGTACTAGAACAATGTCTCCCGGTTTCACATCTTCGATACCTACCAGGACCTCTCGCTTGACCCCACCAAAATCTACAATCGCAATGTTATTCTCCTGGTCTACTTCTACAACTACTGCAGGTACGGCCCAGCACATGTTATCACTAACTTTGGATTAATAAAGACAGGTTTCTAACCTTGACTACATGCTACTGAATGCCATACAGGTAAATGAGGATGTTGTAAATGCTCTCTCAGATAGGCTTAGTACAATTCTGGGAAAAGGGGAAGATGCCGTCTTCAACTCAGCTCTTCCTGAATGTCCAGACCTTCAGGTAATTGAGAGGATCTACGAGAAGTTTGGTAATGAAGCTCGTCGTCTTGTAGATGTTGGTCTTGTTGAGAAGGTTGTTAGTAGGGTTATAGAACTATTTGCTATAATTCAAGAACTTCCAGACATAGAAGAGTCATTCGACATTATTAAATCTCTTATAGATTCTATCGACTTTGGAAAGTGTGTAATTGAACAAGCTTCAAATGTTGGAGAGAAAAAACTTGTTCAAGCAACATCAAAAATCGATAAAAATAAACTATCACAGTTAAGCAAGAGAGCTGCAGAATTAATAATAACATCACGTGATGCCGTAAGGGTTTTTCAAGAGGTTTCTGCAGGGAAATTATTCAAGGATAAGATGGCTATACTACTGATGTACTGTATACACAGGTTGCTTAAGGGTACGCGTTTTGAACTTGGAAATGTTTTATCGCTTCCAGCCCATGTAGATATTCATTTAATAAAAGTTCTATTAAGGGTTGGTGTGTTAGTAATAAATCCTGAAGTTCTAGAGAAATACGCAGGTGCTGGAAGATACAGAGTTAGAATTGTACCTGTATGTGCTAGGCTTGCACCAGACGAGCCTTTTAAGACACTGTGGGATGTCCTTAGGAGGCACTCTCTCACAGTCCTGAAAGTGCTATGCGAAAGGTTAGAAGCACCTCAGTTACTCATTGGTGAGTATCTCTCAGCTATTGGTAAGCGGATATGTATATTCAACGATGATTCCGTGGCAAGTCCTCATCTGTGTCCTGTGAAGGATCTTAGACAGTGTCCACTTGCCGTTGTGTGTAGGGCCTATGCAGGACTTCAGAATGTGAGAATATTCAGTAGAAGACAGGCTAGACTTCTTCTACGTTTCTTTGGGGTGTCTCCAAGAAGAGCAGAAGATGTTGAGTGCGAACTAATAGTTATTTAAGCGTCAGTAAGGAGGTCAATCATCATTTATTCAGGTCGGGGAGTTCTGTCATCACTATACTGGTGTCACAACTAGCCTACTCTTATTACCTTCCTTCACGAAGTCTATCTTGAAGAGGTAGTGTTTGATTGCTGTCATTCTTGCCTTCTTTATGGCTAGGTAGCGTTCAAGCTTTTTGCTTGTCTTGACATCAGTCATCCAGGACTCCATTACGACATCTGCAATATGTTCAACACCAAAGCCAAAGATTCCTTTTGTCGTCATTGCATATTGACTTGTTAAGAATGCTGTAATGTTACTCCTATGGTAGGCAAGCTTCAGCTGGTAGCTGTATTTGCGTGCCAATGCTGGCTTGTCGACCCAGAACGTGGACATTGAGTCAATGATCAGCCTCACGTGCTGACCCTTCTCAACCTCAAGAACCTCATACGCCTTATCAAGAGCAAAGACTAGCGTATCTATGCTCCATGGCACATATGTCTTCCTTCCTGTTGTCTTTCTTTTACCTTCCTCACTTAACTGTTCCTGAAGAGCAAGCTTAGCAACACGGCTCAAACCGAAGAGGTCTATGACAACGATGTCAGGTGTCTTCTCAGGTTTCTCAAATGTCCACTGTCTATCTGCCTTATCCCACTGAATAGCCTCTGCTAAATTGAACACATTATACTCATCAAAATCCATGCCAAACTGCTTTGCCTGAAGAATAACATCATAGAACTCTTGCTCAGTAGTGACATAGATTATCTTGTCACCATTCTCAAGGCCCTTCCATGCAAAGTGTATTGCTAGGATGGACTTGCCTGTACCAGGCTCACCACCAAGAACGACCCATGAACCACGTGGCACACCACCCTCAAGAGCCTCATCAAGAGCATCAACACCAAAGGGAACTCGACTAACCTTAATTTCACGTTCTGGTTTCTCCCGTCTGGTTTCTCTCTTAGCAATCTCACGCTTAACTTCGACCTTCTCAACTTTGGCTTCTTCCTCCTCTTCCTCGGCTTCCTCTTCCTCAGCCTCTGCGGTTTCTTCAACTGCTGCTTCTTCAGCCTCTTCTGTCTCCTCTTCGACTTCCTCTTCCTCCTCTATTTCCTCCTCATTCTCCTCCTCTTCGAGGTACCTGAATATGAGGGTCATAGCGACACCTTGTGTACTATTTAATTTTTCAGAGCTTAAATCTTAGGTTGTTACCTGTATTGTACTTATACCTCTTTTAGCTATGGTTAAATTTTGATGTATAACAGAAACACTGTGAAGTACAGCATATCGACTCTCAGAAAGCTTGAGATCTTGCTAGTTGTAACCAATGTAATTGGCTGGATAATAACACTCCTGTACTACTACTACGTGTACACTCTTGGAGAAAATCCACTGCTATGCAAAGAAAATCTCGGTATAATAGTTATAAATTGTGCAAAGGTTGCTAGAAGTCCCTATGCAAGGATAGCATTAATAGACGGTATAAAGGTACCCATTGCATTGATTGCAGTAATGTGGTTCTCTATGAAGGCAATATTATCAATATACTACATACTTGGTTTGAGAAGGGTATTAAATCTAATAATTGTGTTGTCTGCAATAGGGACACCATTGATACCGTACCTTATATACATAGAGTTGTTCAAAGTGCATGCACTATGTACGTACTGTTCATTTTTACAAGCATTCATAGTCATAACACTAATCGTTGCTATAGAATTGAAAATATTTGAAAAGAGACTTCAATTAAGCTGACGAGTTGTCTATTTACCTCACAAGAAGTGCAAGAACGGCCTTAGCTGTATGTAATCTATTCTCAGCCTGATCCCATACAACACTTCTACTTGATTCTATTACGTCATCTGTAACTTCTTCGCCGCGTTTTGCAGGGAGACAATGCATGAATATTGCATCGGGTCCAGCCATGTCTAGCACAGCCATAGTTACCTGATAGGGCTTCATTTTCTCCTTCCTGATTTCTGCTTCTGCTTCAAAGCCCATACTGACCCATACGTCAGTGTAGACTACATCAACTCCTTTGACATCTTCAACATTGTCGCTGAGAACTATGTTTGCACCAGTCTTCTTTGCATCCTCCTGAATACTCTCAAGTAGACTCCTGTCAGGCCAGTAATCTTTGGGACCTATTACTCTGACTTCCCAGCCCAGTTTAGCTCCTATGACAATTAGACTACGTGCAACGTTCGAGTTACCATCGCCTAGAAAAGCAAGTTTAACACCGTGTAGTTTTCTCTTGAATTCCCAGATAGTTAATGCGTCAGCAAGTGCCTGAAGTGGATGGAACTTATCACTTAATGCATTGATTACTGGAATGTGAGAATACTTTGCAAGCTCTTCTAACGTCTCATGTTTGTAAACTCTTGCAGAAATACAATCAACGTATCTAGAAAGTACTCTTGCAGTATCTTTAATGGGTTCTCCACGTCCTAGTTGAAGTTCTTGAGGATTTGAATATATTACATTCATTCCAAGCTGTCTAGCCGCAACTTCAAGGCTCACACGAGTACGTGTACTAGGCTTCTCAAAGATTAACATAAGAGTCTTACCTGCATGTATTGGAATTACTCTCTCACCTTGATAGTACCTTATTTTGAAATCTCTCGAGATGTACAGTATAGCCTCCACTTCCTGTGGTTTATAATCAAGTAGTGTCAGGAGATGTCTTCCCTTGAATGTGTGTATAGAGTACATGGGAAAGCACTGGTGTATAGGATTATTCAGCATTAACTTAATGTTTAAGCTACTTGAAGACTAATCGGTTCTCTAGTCAGTTCTAAAGCGAGGGCTTGACCTAGTATTCGACATTCATAACTTCTCTCAGTACAGATTCTATAAATCTTTTTGTACGTTCGTCAAGAACGGATGAGCCCAACGAGTGTAGTACAGTATACGAGAGATCGACATCTCTCCTATAATATCCATAATATTCGGGCCTGTAGTTCAGCACTATATCTTTATCATACTGAATACAACGGAGTACCTTGAATATTTTTGCATAATTTATTAATCCTCTCTCGTCAAATATAGGTAATCCTCTCTCAGTCCTATGTTTGTTATCTACGTGTATTACTTCCACATAGCCACCTGCGTATAGCATGTCTTTTGTAAATTCTTTCACAGATTTCCTGCTTGCAACATCCATAGCTAGTCTTAACCTATATGGCGCGATTTCGTTTGCAAGCTCGTTAACATTTTGTATATGTTGCTTATTTATTTTCCATATGACCTTAACTCCATATCTAGCTGCTTCGTCTACTGTGTCAAACATTATCTTGGTATCATCTGGGAGTTTTAGAACTACTCTTTCGACATTGAGATAATCAAGTAGGTTAAGTAGTCTTTCGATAAGTCCAGGTTCGGGAGGTAGAAGAACTTTCACATGGCTTGTCCTGTCTTGAAGATAGTCCTCTAGCTCTGCAGCAAGTAGAGGTATGAATTTTTCAAAATCTTCGCTTTTCACAAGCTGTGTAAGATTTACCTCAACAGGCGTAGATTCGGTAATATCAAGAATAGGCTTCAATTTCTCAAGTTTCTTAGTGTTTTCTACCCTTATACTTATGCAAATTCTCATGCTGGAACCCAGTTACCTCCACGATAAGCGAACCTAAATAGGCTAGTCTTTACTTGGTTTCCTTTCTCAAGCTCGTAGAGCATTATTTCAATACCTATGTCGCTGACCTTCATTATTATCATGCTTGGCTTTCCTGTTCCTCCTCCGCCACCCCATGCTCCTGTTGCTGAGCCAGGATTCAGATGAAGAACATTCTCAAATACTCTGACAAGAGGAGCATGCGTATGTCCTGAAATTAGTATGTTCGCTCCTAGACGTTTTGCAATTTCTGTTAGCTGTACGATGTTTCCACGCGGTCTGACCTGATGGCCGTGTATGACGCCAATTTTAACATTAAGGATCGGAAGTACAAATGTCGCATATTCGGGTAGGTCGAGGTAGTCCATGTTCCCCTGTACTTCGTAGGTTTTTCTCCCTGTTTCTTTGAACCACCTGTAGATGTCCTCGTCCGTGAAGTCACCAGCGTACACAGATATGTCGAAGGGTCTTTCCTGCTCGATTATGTCTAGTAATGGTTTAGGAATTTCGTCTGCTCTATCGTGAATATGGGCATCGCTGAGCACCAGAATTTTTGTCACCATGTCGCCTACTTAGCCTAGTTAAGGCGTCTTAATATATAAGTGTATGTCATCATGTCACACGGCGTCAACGTGAGTATGTGTCAACTGTTATTTCTGCAATATCGTAGCTGTATGCTAAGAATCTTCTAATACTCTCGATCATGAGAACTACGTAGGTCATCATCTCGTTAGCACAGACCATGCTTAATGGACATGCACGTCTCATGACCGTGTCGACTAGCTGTATGCTTATCTTTCTGATTTCGAGTCTACGCTCAAGAATGGACTGTGCCTTCTCAACGTCCTTATCGATAAAGGACTGTGTAGCCTCCTTTAGGATGCTGCAGGTGGAGTTTCCTAACTTTACAAGTTTCTCTATTGTATCATCCTTGACTTCTCTGAACATGGTCATCGTTGACAAAGCCTTTGCAAAATATGCCACACGTGTAGCATGGTCGCCGCATCTTTCAATAGATTTTGCAACCATAAGTGCAGCAACAAGTTCTCGTGGATCTTCTGCATCTAGCCTAGTTAATAGTCTCTGGTTCAGTATACCCTGATTAACGAGTCTATACAGAAGTAAATAGAGTCTATCAATTTCCTCGTCTCTCAATGTTATGTCCTGTTCTTTATCTTCTTGATAGTCCTTACCCTCCTTATTGTTACTGTTTGTGAGAAGTTTTAATCCATCCCTAAGTATTCCTATAGCTATACTGCTCATTCTTTTCAATATTTTTCTTATAGGAAGTTCCTCTAAATTTGTTAAAAATCTAACAACGAGTTGATCATACTTCTCATCTACAATCTCTGCACCAGGGAGCTTTTCTCTGAGGAAAGACTTCACTATATGTTTTAGATTTACTGCGTCAGGCGTAAAGTGTATCGTTACCATGCCAGCGCCTGAAAGATAGAGACCAACTATCTTCCTGAGACAGCGCCATAGCTTATCGCTCGACAGTTTTACCTCATGAACATTCAGCTGTTGCTCAGAGGACGCTGAATATGGCTCTATAATTATCGATGTTCCCTGTCTCCTGACAATTACGACATCACCAGGCTTGAGTCCCAGCAGTTGAATCCATTTCTTAGGCAATGTTACGGCTATTGAGGAACGGCCAAGTAGTTGAAGTTTTCTAAATTCTAAATCCTCGGATGGTAAGGCTCGCTCAAGGGAGTTATCAGTCATCTGCATTCTCGAGTCCTCAAACTACGAAGACTGCTGTTAGAGATAAGTCTTTCCTACACGGTCTGACATTTGCAAGGTCTTGAACCACACTTAGGACATACACCGGGGTACTTCTTCAATGCAGCCTCCTCGAGGTCTATGCCAAGTATATTGCAGAGACTTGCGAGCCATGCTAATACGTCAGCTACCTCCTCTGCAATGTTGTCACGGTCGCCTCTGAGTATTGCTCGACCAAGTTCACCGACCTCCTGTACTAGCCACATGTACGTCTTCTCGAGCCCTCTCTTGCTGTCTCGCTCATAGTATAGATCGCGCATGAGCTGCTGAAATTCTCTAATCGAAACCATGGTTAGCAATGTTATGCACATGCTTTTAAGTAGTTGATGTAAGGTATCAAGTAGTTAATGAAGATCGACTACAAGGCCCTGGACTTGAAGGTTGGACTTGAAATTCATGTTCAACTAGAGTCTAAGAGAAAACTATTCTGTGAGTGTCCTCCAGTCATAAGAAATGACCCTCCACACTTCAGGATTGTCAGAAGACTTAGGCCAACACTAAGTGAGCTAGGTGAGGTAGATCCAGCTGCCCTGTGGGAGTTCAGGAAGAGAAAGACATACATATATGAGGGATATCATGACACAACTTGCCTAGTAGAGCTAGACGAGGAACCTCCGCATGATCCAGACCCATACAGTCTAGAGACTGCGATACTTATTGCAAAGATGTTCAATGCAAAGGTCTTTGACGAGCTTTACGTCATGAGAAAAATAGTGATCGATGGTTCAAACGTATCAGGGTTCCAAAGAACCATACTTGTTGCACATGATGGAGTTGCAACATTTTTCAACTATAAGGTGCCAATCTGGACAATAGCCCTGGAGGAGGATGCTGCAAGGAAGATAGAAGAGACCGAGCACTACATCGTGTATAGACTTGATAGACTTGGAATTCCCCTCATCGAAATATCGACTGGTCCTCTCCAGTACTCTCCTCAAGAAATTGCCGAAATTGCTGCATGTATAGGCTACAGCATCAAGCTTACAGGAAGAGCAAAGAGAGGCGCTGGAACTGTGAGACAGGACATTAACATCTCCATAAGAGGCGGTGCGAAGACGGAGATTAAGGGCATTCCTGATCTCTCACTTATACCCAAGGTGATAGAGTACGAGGTTCTTAGACAGCTGAACCTGCTGAAGATAAGAGACGAGCTCTGTAACAGAGGCGTCAAGAAGGAGGACATAGTGGCTGACTACGTCGATGTAACTGACGTATTCTCGTCAACGAGATCGAACATGATAAAGAAGATCCTTGAAGCTGGTGGTAGAGTAGTTGCATTAAAGCTTCCTGAAGGATTTAGAGGACTCCTAGGTTTTGAGGTGCAGCCAGGGAGGCGATTTGGCACAGAGCTGGCAGATTATGTCCGCTCATGGACTGCTCTTAAGGGAATTCTTCATAGTGATGAACTGCCAGCTTATGGAATATCACGTGACGAGGTTCAGAAGATTTCGGAGAGGCTTGGACATAAGCCCTTCATACTGGTGGCAGGAATTAGTGAACAGGACATTGTAGATGCTATCGATATACTTGTCAAGAGATTGAGACAAGCCCTCGAGGGCGTTCCTGAGGAGACTAGGGCTGCGAATCCTGATGGAACTACAAGATTCATGAGACCAAGACCTGGAAGTGCAAGAATGTATCCAGAGACAGATCTTAGGCCAATAGTTACATTTGAGATAGTTGCACAGGTAGAGAAGATACCTGTCGAGACGATCGACAAGAGAGTTGACAGATACATCAAGCTGGGAGTAAGTAGAGAACTAGCGTTACAAGCCGTCAAGTCGCCATATGCAGAGTACATTGACAAGTTTGTCGAGAAGTACTGTGATAAAATTCCTGCAAGTGTTATAATATCAACATTCTTGATGACGCTGAAGAACCTACAGAAGGAGGGAGTAGATGTATCTAAACTAAACGAGGAAGTATTTGATGAGGTGTTCGAACTTGTTGCTGAAGGGAAGATAGTCAAGGAGGCTATACCTGATGTACTTAAGGTATGTGCTGAGAAAAATGTTAGGCCAAGCGAAGCGATTAACATCCTTGGAATTAGGAAACTAACTTATGAAGAAGTTTTAGCAAAAGTTAAGGAAATATTTGAAAACTCAAAAGTCACAGACTTTGGAAAGCTGATGAACTTGTGTATGAGAGAGCTTAGAGGAAAAGCAGATATCGAGGATGTTAAACGTGCCGTTAGGGAAGTTCTAGACCAGCAGAAGGCTTCTAGTTCGTGAAAATACCTTTAAATATCGTCTTAACGTCACTTGTGACCAATGAGCATCGCCTACATAGTTACCGATACGCTTGGAGTAGTCGCGCTGGATGAGGAAGGCAATGTGCTCGGCAAGATACTGTACGAGGGTGATGATGCAACAATTGCACAGAAATTGACAAGCATAGAGAAGGGTGAGCCAGTCCCCGAACTAATTAGGCTTGTTGAGGAACTTAAACAGAAGGGCTACAAGACCTTCGTATTAGAACATAAGGAGCTTGCTAGGAACCTTGCATCAATAATAAAAGATGTTGAGATAAGGGCAGAGACGCCTAGCAAGGGTGGAGACCTGTTCCGTGAGCACTTTGTTGATAGATACATGAAGGAGGTCTACGGTTTCGAAAACTATGCAGATTACTACAAGCGCGTCTATGAGCTAACAGTACTTCAGACAAGACTGAAGCTCA
>CAYPXK010000089.1:0-24811 GCA_964414695.1 uncultured Thermoproteaceae archaeon
CTGTTAACATTAGTCTCAACGAGAACAAGTCTAGGTCTCCTACTAGATGCTGTAAGCGACATAGCGAGAGAGTACAATATTAACATTGATATTAGAATATTTTATACGCACGAACTAGACGACAATAAGGAACTAGAGAAAGAACTAGAGAATACAATATTAAACTCAGATATAGTTCTAATAGATATAAGAACTCCCACAAGTAAATTCCTTAAGACACTAGAATCAAGCATCCAAAATTCAAGAGCTCAAGTTGTAGTTCCACTTGTTGTAGGTAGTCCAAGGATATTGACATTATTAAGACTTGGAAAATTAAATGGACACCAGATAGTAAATAGAATAAAAGAGTATGATTTCGATACTGAGGTACTAGATATGAAAAATGTCGAAAAACTTATGAAAGTATTCGATAAAATAGGCAAACTTCTACCTGTCGGAGTTATGAAAGATTTAAGAAACTACGTCAGATTACTCAAATACTGGACTTACGGTACATATAATAATTTGAAAAATATGATTCTATTGATATTAAAAGAATACTTTAGTATACCTGTTGTGTATGATGAACCTCAGCAAGATGTTAAACCGTACTCGTTCTGGAATCCATTAGATAACAAATTCTATGATTATGATAATTTAAAAGCTTACAGATCTTCTGCAAGTCCCACCATAGCTGTACTAATGTACTCAGGTATGCATTTTGAACAATGCAAACCTGTTGCAATAAAGCTATACGAGGAACTTAGTAAGCTTGGTTATAATGTTTTACTTATAGTGGGTGGAGGTTCTCTAGATCTAGTAGGGCAAGCAGATAGATTATTAGAGATGTTTGAGAAAATTAGAATAAAGCCTGATGTTATCATCAATCTGCAATGGTTTAGGATAAATGGAGGACCTTATGGAGGACCGTCCGAGCCTACGTGGAATTTATTATCAAAGCTTGATTGTATTTTAATAAATGGACTTATAATGTACATGAGGGAAGTTGATAAGTGGCTTAGAGATTCTCGAGGCATATCTCCTATAGAGGTTATTACTGGTGTCGCACTTCCTGAAATTGATGGAGCTATAGAGCCTATTCCGCTTGCTGGCCTCTCGTCAGATGTTAGGAAAGATATTGTTGTGATAGAAGATAGGTTAATTAAAAGAGTTCAGAGAGTAAAATCTTGGATAGACCTAAGGATAAAACCTAGAGCTGATAAGAAAATTGCAATAGTGATATATAACTATCCTCCAGGTGAGGATAATATTGGAAGTGCATCTTACTTAGATGTTTTTAAGAGTGTTGAAAATATATTGAGAAGACTCAGGGAGCTTGGATATAGCGTAGATGTTTTATCTAAAGAGGAACTTGTTAGAACTTTTCTTAAAGATGGTATCCTAAACTCACCTAAGTGGCGTTCTGTATCTAGCAAGGTTCCTCGTCTCAGTGTTGAAGATTATTTATCATTAGTTAAGAAGGTCGTTCCTTTTGAGCTCTTTAATAAGGTTGTCGAATATTGGGGAGAACCGCCTGGCAATATCAATACAGATGGTAAGTACATACTTGTTCCAGGAATAGTTCTGAAAAATGTCTTCGTAGGTGTACAACCAAGTCGAGGCTTTCATGAGGATCCTGAGAAGCTTTATCATTCTAAGGATGTGCCACCTCATCATCAGTACATCGGGTTTTACCTCTGGATAAGGCAGGTGTTTCATGCAGATGTCATAATTCATCTAGGAACTCATGGTACTCTCGAATTTCTGCCAGGCAAGGAGGTCGGCTTATCTAGTCGCTGCTGGCCAGATATCCTTATTCAGGATGCACCACACGTCTACGTTTACCATGTAACAAATCCATCTGAGATGACCATAGCTAAGCGACGCTCATATGCCTACACTATAACACACTCAACGCCACCGTTCACAACTTCAGGACTCTATGACGAGTATGTAGAACTCGCAGAGCTGTTGCATGAGTATGAGGAGGCCCGTGTGCTGGACAAGGATAGAGCTGAGACTATTCTATCGCTCATAAGAGAGCTATGTCAAAAGCTTAATATAGAATTCAAGAGCGTAGAGGAGCTACATGACAAGATATTTCATATGAGAAGAGCTGTTATTCCAAAGGGACTTCATTATATAGGGAGAGAGTGGACAGAGGATGAAATTGTGGAATATATTACGATAGTGTTAAGGTATGATAGAGAGGTAAAATCGCTTCATAGATTAATATGTGAAGAACATGGCCTTAACTACGATGATTTACTAGAAAGACCCTATATGAGAGTTAATTCGAGATTAGCTTCGGACATTCTGAAGGAGGTAGAGGAAACTGTGAAAGATATTGTAAGAAGGATAATCAGAGGAGATTACGAGAGTGTGTATAGATTTTTCAAGAAATCCCCAAAGAAAGAAATTGATAAGATAATAAACTTTGTAAGGGATCTCTATCTAAGAATTAAGGCCTCAGATGAGCTCAATGCGCTTGTTCAAGCTATCGAGGGCCATTATGTAAGACCCCGCGTAGTGGGCGACCCTGTAAGGACCCCTGAGGTCTTTCCAACGGGGTCGCATGGATATGCATTTGACCCGAGACTTATACCTAGCAGAGCTGCATATCTAAGAGGGGCAAAAATTGCTGAAGAGACCCTGCAAACGTACTACAGAAAGTACGGGAGGTATCCTGAGACCGTTGCCGTTGTACTGTGGGGCTTCGAGACTATGGGTACTCGAGGTGAGACAATTGGTCAGATATTGCAGTATCTTGGCGTAAGACTAGAGAGAAGACACGGACCTTGGGACTGGGAGCTTGTACCCATACCACTGTCAGAGCTTAGAAGACCTAGAATAGATGTTGTTGTTACAATATGTGGAATATTTAGAGATATATTTCCAAATCTTATACAGCTAATTGATAGAGCTATCAAACTCGTTGCAAGTCTTGACGAGCCTCCTGAAATGAACTATGTTAAGAAACATATATTAGAAATTGGCATGAGCTTAGATAAGTCCACTATCAGAATATTTGGCCCAAGGACAGGTGCGTACAATACTAGGATAGTTGAGAAAGTAGAGACAGGCAACTGGCAGTCCAGGACAGAGCTTGCAGATACTTATATTGAAGACATGTCGTATGGATACAGTGAAGATGTTCATAGCGAGAATTGTAGAGAAGTATTTACCAAGTTGTTAAAGACTGTTGATCTTGTAACTCAGATAAGATATGCACATGAGTACGATATTGTTGATCTAGATCATTATTACGAATTCCTGGGAGGCTTGAAGGCTGCTGTTGAGAAAGAGAAGGGCTGTAAGGTTGAGACATGGTGGATCGATACAACGCTTGAGAAGGAACGTATCCTAGACGTAAGAGAAGCAATTGACTTCTCCGTCAGGACAAGATTATTGAACCCAAAGTGGATAAATGCAATGCTAGAACATGGGTATGACGGAGCTCGTGAAGTAGCTAAACGTGTAGAATACGTCCTTGGTCTAGCTGCATGTACCGGAGAGGTACCTGCATGGATCTTCAGAGAGCTCTACAGGAGATACATAGACAATGATGAGATACGTGAGAAGATACGACAAGCAAACCCAGCAGCACTTTATGAAATTGCTAGAAGACTCTACGAAGCCCATCTGAGAGGCCTATGCACACTCAGCGAACAGGAGATACGGAAACTGAAAGAGATTGCCCAAAAGCTCGAACGAGAACTAGAAGAGTAAAATTTAAAAACTCGCTACAGAACACGCACTACGAAGACAAGCAAGAAGGGCCCGTAGCTCAGCCTGGTTAGAGCGGCGGGCTCTTAACCCGTCTGGTAGGCGCGGGGAGAGACCCGTAGGTCCCGGGTTCAAATCCCGGCGGGCCCGCCACAAAACAAAAAACGAGAACCGAGGTCGGGCCTGTTTTTCTTTTTAACTTTTTACATTAGTTTTCAGCAATTCGCTACTGTTGTTGACGGGTTCTGTAGCGGTGTGGGACTGTTGGATAAGGTATGTATTCGACGCCTGGCCTGTTAAAGCCGGCCTGTGGGTATAGTTCCATTAGTTTATACACCTCTGGCGGTATTTCAGGACGTACAGGTAGTCCGAGTTCTTTTGCTTTTTCGAATGTAATAGGATAGTCATGTGTCCAGTTTCCTTCGGTCAAGACCTTTGCTATGTGACGTGCCTTTTCTTCTCCTAGTTTGTCTTTCAGTAGGTAAACTATGAATTCCTGAACTTCACGTATTGCCTTCTCTGCTATGTCTGCAAGCATTAGTGTCTCGTCGTTTGCTTTGTCACCTTTGATGCGTGCTACCTTGAGTATTGTTGGTGCTGGGATTATCTGACCTCTAACGGATAGCTGTGGATCAAGTGGTCCTAAGACCGCGTTTGGGTCCATCAGGATCTCGTCAGCCGCTAATGCTATGAGTGTGCCGCCACTCATGGCGTAGTGAGGTATGATGACAATCTTCTTTGCAGGATGTCTCTTCAATGCTAGCGCTATCTGGACCGCAGCAAGTACAAGACCGCCTGGTGTGTGTATTATCAGTGCTATCGGCATGTCAGGTGGCGTGTTCCTGATAGCCCTTATGATAGCTTCAGAGTCCTCGATGTCCAGGTACCTATATATTGGGATACCGAAGAAACGCACCTGCTCCTCTCTATGTATGAGTGTTATGACTCTCCACGAATATTTCAACTCCATTTCTCTAAGCAAGCGAAGTCTCGCAAGTTGAAGACTCTTGAAGCGTAGTGTAGGTTCAATAAATATCAGTATTAAAAACAGCCAAAACAGCAGACCAATAAGCTGACCCAGCGTCGAGCTCATGACACTTTCATTGTTAATATTCTTGTAAACACTGCGCGATGTATACACTATCTTTCCATAGAACTTTTGTAAAAATATTGGAACAGCACCGTACCAGTGCTCCTAACTAGAAACCCTGCCCTAGTCTAGTTTTAATTTAAGAACAGGTATCACAGTAGATTCAATATGTCAGCTCTGCGGGACTGTCATCAATGTTCAGGGGCGGTTCGTATTCATCATCTCGACCTTCCTTACAATAAAGCTCTATTACAGGGACGTATATTCGTTAGCTAATGATCAGTGTCAAGGTAGTATTGGCAGGTTTCGGAAACGTTGGTAGAAGTTTGATAAAGCTGCTACTTGATAAGTATGATATATTACAGAAAAGGTATGGTATAAAATTTGATATCTTAGCAATCGGAGATTCCAGCGGTTTTGTATATAAGGTCGATACATCCTTCACAAGGAGCGAGCTGGAGAAGCTGCTACAGGTCCCAAGAGGGGGGCTCGCAAAGTGTGGCCTAGGCCTAGTAACACACGATATTAGGAAAGTGCTCGACGAAACTATACCTGACTTTTTAGTTGATCTAACGCCGGCAAACTATGAGACAGGTGAGCCAGGGCTAACGTATCAGGTTGAGGCTCTGAAGAGAGGAATAGGAGTAGTTACTGCAAACAAAGCACCGCTGGTGCTCAGCTTCAGGAAGCTTATGAACCTGGCAGAGAGGCGCAATGTACCATATGGCTATAGAGCCACAGTCTTCGGTGGTGTGCCCATTGTCGACATGTTAAGACACCTGGCAGCTCATGAAGTGAAAAAGGTCGAAGGCATACTTAACGCGACTACGAACTTCATATTAACGAAGATATTTGTCGAAAACTATACTTTAGCTCAGGCAATTGAAGAGGCACGTAGAATAGGAGTGATGGAGGCTAACCCAGCATTAGACCTTGAGGGTATAGATGCTGCAGCTAAGATAACTATAATAGCAAATACGTTAGGAATTGACTTAACTTTAAATGAAGTTAAAAGAAGAGGAATATCGAATTTGCCAGAAGAGTATATAGAAGATGTGAAGAAGAGGGGAAAATGCTTGAAACTTCTAGCAATACTGGATGTTGAAAAGAAGGAAGCCTCAGTTGAGCCTGTCGAACTCGATAGAAGTGATGACCTAGCACAGGTGAATTATTTGCTAAATGCCGTACGTGTAGAGACAGACTACAATAAGATATTCTTAAAAGGAGTAGGTGGCGGACCCTTCGAAACAGCAATTAATGTATTAAGTGAACTTGTTGAGCTTGCATGTAGATGGTTAGGCACATTGAGAAAAATACACTAAATGTTGGAAGGAAGAAGACGCCAGATGGCTATTTTGTAGCTGTGTTAGATAGTGAAGCGTATTCTAAACTAAAGGATCACATATGTAGACTAGGCTTAACTGTTGAAGATTGTGGAAACTTTATAATCGTTAAATCAAGGTCATGGAGCATTATTGAAAAATTGATGAATATTGCCAAAGGTTTAGGCGTGCAAGTGAAGGAAAGAAAAGAGTAGAAACTCAGACTTCAGCATGCTCATCATGTGTAGACCCTTCTCAGCGCTACAGACCTTCATCATTGTCTAGTTCGTCGTCCCTGTACAAGATTTTCTAGCTTCGTTATGTAGTTAACTTTTTCAATTTCTTCAAACTGATCGTTAAGCCTGATCATTCCAAGTCTTATGTGGTGAACCTTGTTCAAATCTGTGAATGTTCTAGATATTGTAACTATGGCCTTTCTAGTGTTGTAATATATCTTTTTCAATCTGCCAAGAGCAAGAAGGAAGTTGCTATCATCTTCTAGACCAACGAGTAGTCCTCTCTCCCATCCCTGTGGAAGAATTATGACTTTACCTCCACCTGGCATATCATGTATTTCAGGATCCTTCTTCTGTAGATCTGTAGCTACTGCGACGACGCACCCGCCAATAAGCTCACAGTAGGCTAAACTGTGTTTTACAGTCTTTTTGACTAGGTTAATGAACTCGTTCGTCAACGTCGTTCCTGCACAGATTGGGAAGTTCACTATTGGCACAGCCTTCAAGTCTAGGCTTACATCACGTGGAGGTGTCAGATACTTTCCATATCCCATCTCTCTGTGAATTCTCCTATCCTCTTTGCTTCTAACACGTGCTGCAGGTGGTGCTGGAAGTGTGACAATGTTCGTTTTTTGCCCAAACTTTTCCTGCAGTGCTCGAATTAGTGCATCTGCCTCGTCTGCTCTCTTTATTACTATGACGTTTGTCGGCTCTAACTTCTCTACGAGTGATGTCTTGTACTCTATTGCGCGTTCTGTTGAAATCCAGCCATCTGTATTTACTATGACTGATGACACGCCCTCGCTTTGTGTTAGGTAGTCCGTAAGCTTCTTGACTGCAGCAATAACATCCTGCCATACTCTCTCGACGCTCGTAGTCTTCAGGAACATCGCCTTGACAGGTCGTAACATTCTCAGATGAGTAATTGCTTGGCCTGGCTCCAGTATCGCAGCATCAACAGTCGCTGGTGGACCAAGATCGTTCTGTCCTAGGTCCGCATCAATTATTCCTACACGTTTTCCATTATTTGCAACTTTGTTAGCTAACATGACTGTAAGCGTAGTTTTGCCAACATCCATTGCGCCAAGTATTACGGTTATGCCACGTAGGTCCAGCTTGTTTATTGTGTCCTCCCATATGTCTATGACCTCCTCGTCAGGTCTGGCCTCCTCGACGGAACCATCTGGTCCTAACGTGATCTCCAGCTTTGCGGCAGTCCTAGGCTTGACTATGACTTTCCTTGCTCGTAGAACTGTGAATTTTGAGTCAGGTCCATAGACCTTGCCCATCACGTATACCTCTCCTTCAATTACACGCACCGCCGCAGGTCCTCCAATACGCAGAAGCTTGCCAGGTTCTATGGCATATATCTGCATGAGACGCCTCGAGAAAATGTCTGTGGACGTAACGTTTTAAAGATTAAAGCACTCTGTGACGTATAGGAAACAGATGGTTTTAACAAGGAACTTTCTATTAGACAAGTGCAAGGTCCCTGAAATCGTATGGTAAGGGCTTTCCGCTGGCCTTTATCTCATCGTACTTCTTAGACAGGAACTCTTCTAGAATTTTACAACCTTCGTATTTGCCTTCTCTTGGACATCTATTATCCTCTCTATCATATGCTATGAAACAGATTCCTGTCTTCATGTCGTAGTATGGACATCTCTTATAGTACATACTTATCGATTTTATTATTCTCTGAATCCACTTTGATTTAGGATCAGTAGGTTTTGCCTTTAATTCAAACTCGCTTATGTCTCCTTCCTCGATGTAGTTCGAGCGCGACACCATGGTCTCACCACTTTGTCTTCCGATCTGTTCCATGTTGAAGGTCTGAATCGAGATAAATACCTTACTGAGAGGAGACAACTACAGGATACCTTGTAGACTCTGCAAATGTTTAATAGGTCTATAATCGAACTAGATGATGCGAACATAATGGTATTGAAGAGATCCTCAGAGAGCAGCAAGACAACTCAGAACAGTGCAGCACAGTACACTGACAAACTTCTTGAGAACCTTCCAAGACTGTCTGATCTACTTAAGAGAGAGCCTATACAAGTTGAGAAACTCGTAGCTGAGGCAATTAGAACGAAGGGAGTCAGGAAAATACTCTCCGAACTTGATAGGGTACTAAAAGGGCTTGGAGATGTTGCCCTAGACCTGTTGAGCAGTCTTGCAATTGGTCGACATGTCCTGATAATGGGACCTGTAGGAGTCGGTAAAACGACGTTAGCGGAGACTATAGCTGAGATACTTGCTATTGCGGATCCACCCTACATAGAGGTTGCATGTCACAGCCATATGACAGCTACAGAGCTGACAGGAGACATAGACATCGCAGTGGCTCTTCAGGCAGGTCTAGATCATCCTCTAGCATTTATTCCCGGACCACTCGTCCTGGCACATGGAAGAATACTGATACTGGACGAGATCAACAGGCTGAACCCATATAGTCAAGCAGCCTTGCTGCAAGCTCTTCAGGAGCACTACGTATATATAAGAGGCTTCAGGATAAGGAGTGACTTCCTTGTCATAGCAACATCAAACCCCGCAGAGTACTCAGGAGTATATGAGCTCAGTGAGGCACTGGCAGATAGAATGAAAGTTATAGAGATAAACTATCCTGATAGAGAGGTTCTCAGAGGAATTCTTGAATGGAAATCCAACAGCCTGCTGGAGCACCTCGGTGTTAAAGTTCCCGACTTCCTGGTAGAGCTTACAACGAACTTCGTTACCCTCCTAGTGCAGGACAGCAACATAGAGGTTGGTCCAAGCATAAGAAGCGCAATATTTGCACTTGCTAATGCGATGTCTAGAGCATGGCTTGAGGGACGTGAACCATCTATAAATGACCTGAAGATAGAGCTTGTTGAAAACATGCTGTCCACAATTAGAGGCAACTTCTCGTCGGAGCAAGAGAAGAAAGAGTATCTGCTTAAGAAATTTGATGAGGCGTTGATAATATCAAAGCGCTCATATAAGCGCTAACACTTTCAGGAACTCGATCTTAAATATTCATTCAAGAAATTTGGCTTATAAAAAGGTGATGAAGAACTTAACTGTAGTCTAATGGTGAGTCAAGAACTTCAGCTAGACCCTCTCTCGCTCATAAATAAGGTACTCGAGTACGTGTATGAGTACTTGAGCTCAGATTCTCGCGTAATTAGGCCAGGATCAGTCAGAAGTTATGAAGCAGCAGCCGCAGACATATACTTCAGACTTCTACTCGAGGGAGGCAACATAGACGAAGATAAGCTAAGGGAAATTGTCACAAGGATAGGCATACAGAATCTCCTTCTATCGGTTGAGACACAGAGTCCTGAAGAGAAGAAGTTAATTCTCGAGGAGGCCTTTGAGTATGCGCTAAACAGGGTACTCAAGGGCTTTGACGAGCTTGCAAAGCAGGGTCATGTTCCACAGGGTAAGGAACAAGAGAAGCAACTTGCTGAGAGAGGAGAAGGACAGTCTAGGCCAGGCAGTCGTAGAGGTGGAGCACGTACAGGCACTGATAGGAGGGGTCTTCAAGGAGAGGAGAGGGATCTCGAGGTCAAGCTAGGTAGTTACTCCGCAGAGCAGACATTGTATGATGAGACGTTTGGTGGTTTGAAGCAGCACATGCATACTCAGAGCAGAGGTGTAAGTCTCAAGACTACAGGAGAGATTGTCAATACACAGGTAGAGGAAGTCTCGATGAATGATGAGATGGAACAGATGATCTCAACAATATATGAAGCATTTTATGGTGGTGTTGGTACTGTGAACTTCATGAATCTTGCACAGTTAATAAACATGTTTGTGAGATATGATGCTAATATAATTAAGAAAGTTCAAGTATTGAAAAAACTTGAAAAGTATCTCAGAGGTTATGGCCTTGTTGGGCAGACAACATATACAAGACTATCACAGGGTGAGAAGAAGGTACTAGAAGAGTTCCGTAGAAGAACAAGAGGTTACTCTTCAGATATGTCGCAGATGAAAGTTATGAAATTTGTAGGATCTGATAGATATCCAACATATGTCGTAAACATGAGAGAATTCAAGTTTGGTGATAGTTATTCTAGTATAGACCTATACAAAACTGCAATTAACATAAGCAGGAAATCTCTCATGGGTAAAATGATAACTTCAAGAGATATTGTAGTTAAGGAATATGCAAATGTGAAATCGATAGACCTTGTCCTCTGTTTAGATGTGTCTGGTAGCATGAGAGAGCTAAGCTGGGGTGTTCAGAAGATCGATATTGCGAAAGATGCAGTATCTAAGTATGTACAATTCCTGACTAATACAAATGATAAACTTGCACTAATACTGTTTAACTTCCGTGCAGATGTACTCTGGACTTTACATCAGGTTAAGAAATACTGGAAATACATGTTATATCTACTAAGCTACGTATATGCCGGTGGCGGTACAAACCTTGCACATGCACTTGAGAGAGCGCGTGAAGTACTAAGCAAGTCTAAGAATAGTGCGAAACACATAGTCTGTGTAACAGATGGAAGAACCGTGAATGCACAACTCTGTATTAGAGAAGTTATGAGACTTAGAAGACAGGGAGCTACAATATCAACAATTGCTATCGGAGAAAACAGCGATGACGATCTCCTGATGAAGATCTCGAAGATTGGAGGGGGACTATTCATTAAGATAAGCAACATCCATGACCTAAGTAAGGCCCTCATAATTGATAAGCTACACTTCCTGTAAATTTATCTCGATAATATCTTGCCTATCTTAGCTGGCCCCTTTATATATCTTGTAGGCGACACTATCTTCGAGAAGCTGTGTTTATACTACCTAGATGTTTAACAGAGGATTACGAGAGATTTATACAGAAGTATCCATTCAGCAAGGAAGCTAAGCAACGGATAGCAAATATAGAACTCTCAATGTTGTTTGATGGTGATAATGTAGAACTTATACTAAGTCAAGTTACAAATGTATTGGATAAGGGACAAGTACTTGTATTTGATGACCCTATAAAGAACTTGATATCACATTATGGTGCTCTTCTAGTAGTTTCTCAACTCCCTAAAAGGGTCTGGACAAGGTTTGCAGATGTTGAAAGCAAGTACATTAGCAATAACCTGTCAATGGAAGTTGATAGAGACTGCATTCTGTATTTAGCAAGGGAATTTAATATTCAAGCTAGAAGGTTGCGTGAATTAGATATTGAAATTCCACCTAGACTTCTAGTATTCTACGATGTTGCGGTGCCTGTGATTAACTATCTTAAATATGCTCCAAAAAATGACCCTAACTGGAAGCTAATAAACAGGTTTGTACTTAAGGGCTATGTACTATTGACTTACAACGACTTGACTAGACTCATTGAAGAAGCTGTCGAGAAGACTATACTTGAAATGTTGGAAAACTTGTCAAATAATATGTTTGTTCAAGATATCGTGAAGGAGAAGTTAGGCGAAGAATTTGAAAAACTATTAAGAAAGTATACGACACGATATACCATCGATATCTCCGCAAGCGCAGCATCTGGAGATAGAACAAGAAGATTTCCGCCTTGCATTGAAGCCATATTGAATGATATAAAGAATGGTGGAAATCCAAGTCACATAGCTAGATTCACTTTAGCAGCATTTTTATTACGTGTTCTTGTTGAATATGAGGGAAAGAGCATTGAAGAAGCTGTTGAGGAGGTTGTTAATGTGTTTAGAACTGTCGCTGACTTCGATGAGAAGAAGACACGATACCAAGTTATGCACATTGCAGGTCTTGTTGGTGGACGTAAGTTCTACATGCCACCAAACTGTGATGAACTGATAAGTCTGGGCTTGTGCCCTGTCAATGGTGCTTGTAAGGTGAAGAATCCGTTAGTGGCATATGCTAAGATGCTGAGGCAAAGCAGAAAGAGAAGAAAGGAGGGTAAGAAGACGACAGAAACCGAGGAGGGGAGTAAGGATTCTAGGTCTCAATACCAAGCCGCTGCTCAAGGTATGTGAGTAGTTTTGCACAAATCATAAATGTGTTGTAACGGTATTTTCCTATTTTAATGACATCATTAGCTACTCTGTATGTCTCTTCACTAAAACTTCCATGTGGAAAGCCTCCTATTATTACACATGGGTTTTCTTCATTTACTATGAGTTCTATCACGTCTCTAAATGTTGATTCTCTACCTTTAATATCGTCTAGCAGTATTACATTGCTAGGTTTAAGCTCTTTAACAAGCTGCTCTATAGAACATTTTTTCAATATTATCAAAGGTTTTCCTTGTGGAGGTACTTTTCCTATTTCATATAGTTGCCTGATGAGGCCTAGGAAGTTAATGTAGTTATGTGGGATGCGTGTTTCAGGTTCAATAATCAGCACATGATTGTCCAGTGTATGTACGTAAGTCCTCAAGAGACCGGCAGCATTAAGTGGAGTATACTGTGTCACTTGAAGTGTTAAATATACGATGTCTGGTCGCCCTCTCTTGTGCGAGTTTGGCATTTTTTGAAGAATTGAATGATGACGCGACCGGTCAAGTACTTCAAGCCTATTTCCAATTTTCTTCACCTCTAGAGCACTCTCAGCTATTATTAAGTGGAGTAGCTTCATCACTGTAAGACTATGGCAAAACTGTACATTATAGGTACTGGACTATATCCTGATTACATATCCTTGAGAGGCTTAAACGTACTTAAACGCGTTAGTAAAATCTTTGTTGAAACATATACATCACACATATCTTTAGAAGTATTGAAAGATGTAGTTACTCGATACGTAGGTAATATAGAATTTGAAATATTAACACGCAAAGACATTGAGGACGATAATTGTAGAAAGATAATAGAGTGTCTGGACAAGGGACAGGATGTAGCTCTGCTCGTTCCTGGAGATCCTATGATAGCAACAACACATGGCTACATAAGGGTGCTAGTCAGGAGAAGAGGTCACGATGTTGAGCTTATACATGGGGTGTCTATAGTGAGTGCAGTAGTTAGTCTCCTCGGGCTAAGCCCATACAGGTTTGGTCCCGTATGCACGGTTACCTATCCCAGACTTGGCGTGTACTCCCATAGACCGTATGATGTGACTAAGCAGAATCTTGAGAGAGACCTTCACACACTACTTCTGCTGGACATAAAGGACGAGGGAGGCTACATGACTATTCAGGAAGCCGTTGAAATTCTTCGAGAACTTGAAAACATTAGGAAGGAGGGAGTGTTCTCTGATGATAGGATAGTGCTAGCAGTAGCACGAGCCGGTTATCCTGATTGGAAGGTAGCGATATTCCGAATAAGAGACTCTGATAAGTATGACCTAGGTCCACCACCTCACTCAATAGTTATTCCTGCACGTCTTGCAGAGTATGAGGCGGAGGTACTCATACATGACCTGGGTCTCGACTCATCTCTTGTTCGGGAACTTCTACTAAGATAGCTCCTCTCGAACATAATATACGACAAGCAAAGCAGTCTCTACAACATTCACTATCTTCAATGCGTACCTTTCCCTCCTTAGAAACTATTTTCCCACAGTTAACCGATAGACAAGCACCACAGGAGTCACATAGCTCCTCTACAATCTTCACAGTCGCTACCTTCGGAATATCGACAAGTATTACCCTAACCCTGGCAGATTCAATAGCCTTAGCTAGGTAGTCTAGAACTTCGATACTAGGCTCTACTACGGAAGTTTCAATATTGAGCATTTTAAGGAAAGAGAAGACTTTTACATCATATGGAAGTATTAATACAACACCCTTGAGATTCCTCAGCTTCTCTAAGTCATCAATAGTTATTTCCTTAACGTTATCCTGCACACATAGTATTAAATAGTCAGGTAGCCTCGATGCCAGTAATCTTAATGAATCAGCATCACATTTCGATAAGACTACATCTGGAATATCAGAAATACTGTACATACCAAACACCTGTCTCACATCGTACTTACCAGATTTCTCAAACACATCTTCACTTTTGATAATCCTATAGTTCGATAATATAATGAAGGGCCTATTGAGTCTAGAACACAATGAAAAAACAAATGCTGATAGAGTTCTTCTAATACCGGTAATGTCCTGAACATTAATGTAATCGCGTAGCTTCTGTCTATCAGGTTCGGATTTATGAACTTGTACGTTAAGCTTAGTATCTGCTAATACACTGATAAGGTCTTCGTTTATAGTATGTATATGACGTACATTAAAGTTTCGCGATAATTCCAGTACTATGTCCTTTATAGAATTCATAGAATACACTTCTACATATATGGAGTTCTCCACAGAAAGCTCTGTGCCACATACTACAACGTTTTCGTAGGTTTTAGAGCTAGCATTCTTCATTATAACATCTATAGAATGTCTTAATATTAATTTCCTAATATCTCTAGCTATTTCTTCACGTTTTATATCGAGTAAGATATCATCTAGGACCCAAGCTTTTGCAAATCTCCAATCTCTATAAAATGTCCCAACTTCTCTCTTAAGTTTATTTTCTCTACTTTGAGTCGAGTTGGAGGATAGGTTCTTTTCTAAGTACTCTAGCGGTAAGCGTAATATTGTTGCAATTTCTAATACCTCACTTAGTATTAAAGATTCTTCTATTGCCTTATTGATATCTATGTAGTGTGGCTCCAGTATTGGTATGTCTTTTGGTATTTTCTTCCATATGTCTTTTGTCAAATCTACTACTGCTACTGTGATCCCGCCTCTTGTAGGTAATTTGAAAATTGGTAATATGTCGTTGAGCAGGAAACTGTCACATATTATGATAGATCGCCCATAGGTTGCTGTTGATATTTTCACAAGGTCTCTAAGTTTATGCAATGGAGTCCTCTCCTTGATAGTGTAACACAACACAAGCTCCGCCTTGTCCAGGGCAAGCTGCCTTAGACTTTCTAAGAACATGCACTTCGTCACATAAAGCATCGTTAAATATAATTAAGGTAAGCGCTATGCTGCTTGGAGCGTCCTTAGCACAGGTACTTCACGAACTTGGAATCTCTAGGGTAAGACTTGATAGGACAACGTTCTCAAAGTTGAGAGATTCAAAAACGGATTTTTTACAATGGCTTGCAGTACTCATACTAAATAATAAAGTTCTAATATGTAGAGAGACCGGGTCAAGTAAAGAGATATATGAGAAACATGGTATAAAACTCCTTTTTGGAAAAGATTCAATACCTTACGAAGCTGCTGCAATATGGTATACTCATAGTTCACAGTGCAGGGAAGATGTAACAGACGAAGTTAAAGAGAAGTTACACAGAATATCGAGAGATTTATGTAGGAAAGTTATGTTTATAATAGATGTAGCATTTTGGCATGAACATACTGAGATTGAGAAGAATGAACTTATTGAACAGATCGTGCTTACTATGAAAACTGTAAGGTCGTATCTTTATGATTTTTCGATTGCAATAACATCGGCCTCTGACGAGTTCATAGAGTACTTCAATAGAGCAACACAAGGTATGCAACATAATGTTACCATAACTAGGGTTGGACTTAGAGAGTTTCTGAAGAACGTGTTCAGACTTGGACTTGTTGAGAAGCCTAGAGTCGCTGTTCTGGATCCTGAAGCTGAGTTCAGACTAACTACTGTGGATGTTAAATCATACAATGTGTACATACTGGGTGGTATAATCGACAAAGAGAGAGTTGACAAGTTTGGCACTCTCAGATTATATAATTTGCATAGATTATGGGAGTTTAACATTCCTAGATTTAAGATAACTATAGGTGATTCTATAATAGGCGTTCCTGATAGGATAAATAAGATCGTTAACATAATTTTAGCAGTTCTGTATGAGGGACTTGATATTGAACAGGCAATTATTCTACATCAGTCAAAACGTGATAGAATATACAGGTGGATGTATGAGATACAGAAATATTCTAGAAAAGTTGTAGAGAATAACAGAGTCAAGAACATTGTTACGCAAGATTTCATTAAGGAACTTCAAAGTAAGTATCCTCTTGATGAGAAGAGTATCAGCAAGGTCTTCAAGTCACTTAATGTTGTTGTAGAGTGAACTCGCAAGTCTTATCTACTGCTATATTTATGTGGGTCTGCGAGGATAAATGACGCGTAGATGGGAAGGACGAGACGTCATAACTATACTGGACTTCACACGGCAGGATCTAGAGGAACTATTCTCGCTTGCAATGGTGTTAGAGAAGTATGCAAAATCGAGGCTCGACATATTGAGTGATAAAATTCTTGCATTAGCATTCTTTGAGCCAAGTACACGAACACGTCTAAGTTTTGAGACTGCAATGCTCAGACTCGGTGGCCGTGTCATAGGTTTCACAGGAGAGGAAGCAACATCTATTGCTAAAGGTGAATCCCTCGCTGACACAATCAGGATGCTTGACATCTATGCAGATGCTATAGTCATAAGGCACTACCTTGAGGGGGCCGCAAAGTACGCTGCCGAGATTGCTACTATTCCAGTGATAAATGCAGGTGACGGAACTCAGAGTCATCCCACACAGGCAATGCTTGACCTGTACACAATTTGGCGTGAGTTAGGTGAGATAGATGGAATAAGCATTGGAATACTTGGAGACTTGAAGTATGCACGTACCGTCAGATCACTGATAGAGGGTCTGACACTGTTCAGACCAAGCAAGATCTACCTAATCTCACCTCCAAGCCTCAGACCTAGAAAGGAAATACTGCAGACCCTGGAGAGAGCCGGTCTCAGGTACATATTTGCTGAGAGCCTTGATGAAGTTATTGGAGACTTAGACGTGCTCTACGTTGTACGTATTCAAAAGGAGAGATTCCCCGATGTTGTTGAGTACGAGAGGGTGCGTGGCAGCTATAGAGTAACTTTGGAGACCTTGAAGAAGGCTAAGGACACCTTGCTAATACTTCACCCATTGCCGAGAGTAGATGAGCTGCCTCCTGAAGTCGACAGTACAAAATATGCCAGATACTTCAAACAGGCAGCCTATGGAGTACCAGTGAGAATGGCATTGCTGACATTAATATTTGGTAGAGAAGACAGAGTTAAGTAATGGCTATGCAGGAGGGGAAGGAACTGATTATTAGGAAAATTAAGGACGGAATAGTGATAGACCACATACCTGCCGGCAGAGCACTTACAGTACTTAAGCTTCTCAAAATAACTGGAAAAGAAGGGCTGAGAGTTGCACTTGTCATGAATGTTGAAAGCAAGAAACTTGGAATGAAAGATATCATAAAAATAGAAGGGAGGGAACTATCTAAAGAGGAGCTGTCCATAATAGCACTTGTTGCACCAACAGCAACAATAAACATAATAAAGGACTACAATGTGGTATCAAAGTTCAAAGTAGAGATACCTGATAAAATTGAAGGTGTCCTCAAATGTCTTAATACGAAATGCATAACAAATAAGAAGGGAGAACCCATCAAGTCGAGGTTCATAACGATATCAAAGAATCCTCTGATAATAAAGTGTGACTATTGTGGAACATACTACACGGCACAAGACATAGAGTACATGTTAACGTAATATTTACACATAACTTGTGAATATTTAAGATGTATCTAAAATTGTTACGTTATGCACATCCTGAAGTAACTCACCAGCTAGCACATATACTCTTGAAAATTCTTAACCTAACAATAGCGAGCGTAGAGAGACTTGACAATTCTTCGATAAGTTGCGGTAACTATAGAATATTTAACATACCAATATTCACTCCGATTGGTACCGGTGCAGGAATTGATAAAAATGGCGATATGATAAACGTATTTCTTAAGTACTGTGGCTTTCATACAGTCGGTTCAGTATTAATACATTGCAGGAGAGGTAATCCTCATCCACGACTTTATAGGTATGTTACCAAATTATCTATGATAAATGCAATGGGTCTTCCTTCAAGAGGTGTGAAGTATGTCATTAGAAACGTCATCAAGGCTAGATACCTTAATTGTAGGACATTAATTGTAAATATTGCCGGTTTCTCCATTCAGGAGTTTGTGTTCCTTTCGAAGGTTTTTTCAAAGATACCCATCGTGGGTATTATTGAACTTAATATAAGCTGTCCACAGTACAAGAGGCAGGATCTTCATGACCCTGGTCTTCTCAATGTCTTGCTTGAGCGTGTAAGGGAGGTCTCGTCTAAGCCCATTCTCGTTAAGGTCAGCTCAAGGATAGGATTGGAGAAGTTAAAAGGTATAATTAAGGTCTGCGAAGCTTACAGGAATGTGGGACTTACCATAGCTAACAGCTTTCCTGTTGTTACGAACTGTATGTCAAGTGGTGTAGGTGGAGTGAGTGGACTAGTCATATATAGACTAGTACGTAAGTTGATTGAGGCTGTCAGAAGATGGAGTGATGTAGAGATCGTTGCTTGTGGCGGAATATTCTCGGCTAAGCAAGTAATCGAGCTTCTGAGAAGATTTAAGGTGTCTGCAGTTCAGGTGGTCACTGCAGTAGCGTATGAAGGTCCACGAGTCTTCAGGAGATTAGTACGTGAGTTAGAGCTTCTAGAATCGAGAGAGTGAGCATTGTCAGAGGAATGGATGCGAATAGTACTGTCAGAGATCTGTAGGCATACTTGAAATCGATGAGTCTTATATGGTACGCCAGGCTCACGCCAACAAGAGAGCAGACTAGCAGTACGGAGAAGCTTACAGGTATTCGCAGCAGTGTGGCAATCTGTGAGGCTGCAAATGTTACTGATGTTATTGTTAGACAGGCTGTAGGTGAGAGAACGTACATGCCTGCAAGCTTCTCAAGAGTTCTCTTTCCTGTAAGTAGCACGCCCAGCAACATGGCGAGTATGATTCCTGGAACTATGGCTAGACTATGACCTGATATTGACCATAAGAGACCTAGGTTGTTTGCTCCAAAGGATACGCACAGCAGGAAGGTCGTTAAGACGCTTACAATTCTGTAAATTGTCACAAATCTGAAGGGTCTGCTACTTCCAATGCGTTGAAATAGTCTTAGAGTAATGGGAGACGCTATCACTACCAACAGTGCTGAGCCTAACCAGTACAGTACGGACAGTATGAACGTGTGTGGAGGCCTCATGTTGTGGTTGAACATGTACATTGTTGACAGGCCTGTAGATAGGACATACATAAGTGATATAGGAACACGTAGTAGTTCGCCTAGAAGCACAACTATCAGAGTTACGCTCAGGACAATGACTGTCCTATCAGGTGGTAGCTGTACGAAACTCATCCTGTGTCCCTCAACTAGGAGACCGAATGTGAAGCCGATGATTGCGAGTACTGTTGCCTCTCTGCTAGTTAGGAGCCTCGCACTAATTATTGGTCCAATACATACAGAGAGATTGTTACTTGAGATCAGGAATGAGAGAGCCAGCGTCAGAAGTAATGTAGCCGTGCTGAATAGAGTACCCATAACTTCGAGAACCTCAGGCGATTGAAATCATTAGTATGAGTGCAAGTTCTGCAACATCTTTGATTTTATCTAGTATTGTATCAACCATGAATATGATCGATATAGCAGAATAGAACTCGACAGTGGATAAGTTAGGAGCTTCACTGTATATGTTTTCAATCATGGAGTTCTTTAGCTCATCTACTTCCTCCTCAAGCTTCTCTATTGTCCCAATTGTCACACGTGTGGACGATACATCCTCGGAGAGTATATTTTCAAATATTGTCTTTAGGTTATTTAATCCCTTTAATGCTTTGTTGCAACAATTTGTGATGTATTCGAATATGCTCTCAATTAGTTTAATATTTCTGGAGTGGCGTCTTAGTCTATCGAATTCTCTAGATAGGATATGAATTTCGTCTAGTACATCGTCAAGTGCGTGGACTAGTAGCTCCGCGATGTTCAATATATGTATAGTTACGGCTCCTCTTGACAATAGTTCAAAAATTTCCCTAGATAATTCATCTCCCTTCTTCTCGTATTCTGCAACTTTTTTAATGCAGTCCTCACTACTTATCTTGCATTCTGGTGTGATTAAAGTTCTGAGAGCTTGTATTGAGAGGTCTAGGTGTTGTGTAATTTTTTCAAATAATTCATTTTCCTTTCCTCTAAGCGCTGATATTATCCTATCTAAAATACGCATGCTTTGACCATGTGCAACTGTGACACTTATATTCTTAGCTCAGCAGTATGGCACCCAGCGTTAACATTAGATTAGCAGCATCCTGAGCAAGATCTGCTATGTTGTCAACTATCTGGATTAGATTTCTCAGACAGATGTACTCCTGACAGGTGAGTGTCTTTATACGTGAGAGCTTCAGTATTGCACTGTTCTTTACTACATCAACATCGTGCTCAAGGTCGTTGACCTGTTTCACGAGTTCTGAGAGCACCTCTCGGTCTTGAACTACGATGCACTCTCTTAGGAGCTGCGAGGCTCTCTGACATTTCTTCAGTGCTGACACAATGTCGTCCTGTACTGCTGTCCAGCCCTCATTGCACGGTTCTAGGTTAGCGTAACGCTCTAGCTCAAGGACAAACACGCTTACGCTGTCTAACATGTCGTCAAGCTTCCCGAGGAGTATTGCCATTATTGGAACGATCGATGGAGCTAGTGCACACTCATGCATTATGTGAAACCACACTTCCTTGACAATGTCGTCTCCCTGAACTTCAAGCTTCTTCACGTGTAGTCTAATATCCTCACATATCTCACAGAGCTTTGAGAGAGGCGTTCTCTCAACCTTGTCAATCAGGTAAGAAAGTGCGTGTTCCGTAAGCTCCAGATGCTTTATAATAAGCTCGTTTACGCGTCTCTCAATTGATGCTCTGCCAAGCAGTCTTGCAAGTATGTTTCTCATCGATATCCTGTGTCTAGCTCTGCCTCAGGTACTTATCTATACCTCGTGCAGCCTCAAGACCTGTGCGTACTGCATCTCCTATACTTGAGGGACCAAGAACCACGTCCCCTGCTGCAAATACTTTAGGATTCGTTGTCTGGTACTGCTGGTTCACCTGAATTTTGCCATTCACTAGCTTTATGCCTATTCTCTCAGCAACATCAGGTGAGAAAGGTGGCGTAGGCTCCTCTCCAATTGCTTCGACAACCATGTCGCAGTCAACGAACGTTTTTTCAGAGTCGTCAACTATCATCTTGCCCTCACTTAGTCTTACTTTAGCAATTTCCACGCCGATGACTTTTCCGTTAGATCCAACGATCTTGACAGGATGAGAGCACTCGAGTACCCTCACTCTGTTTTCAAACCTTCTCAATATATCCTTAAACTCCCTGTATGCACGCGATTCCTCAAGTCTACGCCTATAGACTAGCACTACCTCACAGTCCCTCAGCAGGAGCTCCTCAACAACATCAGCTGCTGTTCTTCCTGCACCAACTACAACTACCTTCCTTCCAAGAGGAGGCTCTTGCTGAATTATGCCAAGCTCTCGAAGCCTGATCTCAAATATCAGTCGAAGAGCCGTTGTTACATTTTCAAGGTTCTCACCCTCAATCCTTAGTTTCCTACACCTCCACGCTCCAGTCGCAATTAGTACCGCATCAAAGTTCTGTATAAGCTCGCTTAGTGCTACTCTTTTTCGAATAAATTTATCACACAGCTCTTCACCAGCTCCTTCCTGAATCTTTGTCTGCAGATTTATTACCACACCCAGCTTCTCGAGCTCCTCGACCTGCTGCTTTACTCTTGCCTTTGGTATTCTGCGCTCCGGTATTGCGAACATCATTAGGCCTCCAGGAAGGGGCATCTTGTCAAATATCTGAACTTCATAGCCTGCCCTGGCTAGGTATCTTGCGGCTGTGAGTCCTGCAGGTCCTGACCCTATGATTGCAACTGTCTTACGTGACGTCACGCGAGAACTTATCCCTAATTAGCTGATTTAAGAAGTACGAGTCAACTACGATACCTGAGCCCTGTGGCACAGAGAAGAATCGTGCAAGAGGGGCACACTTGGCAGTCAGTAGGAACACTATGTTGAACTTCTCAAGCTTGTCAGCGTAGTTGAGGTATGCCTCTAGGTTGGCAATGCCTTTAGAGATGACGACGGTCCCAGAGCTGGTACTCATCTCAGAGAGCGACAGCAGTGGAGGCATGAAGTCGTCACGGACGATTACTTGCACGGTCCCGTGAAGATTCATCAGCTCGAGATCCTTCACAAGCATGTCGTATGTGACATCTATCTCGTAGGGTCGTCCACGCACAAGGAGTGTCACAGACTTACCCTGCTCTACAAGTAGCTTCACGAAGAGTAGATCAAACAGATGTTCGCCAACGTTGTCAAGTGCGTAGTATACGTTCTGTGACTCTTCTATTAGCTGGACAATGTCTCTGCATGCTCTTATGTGTACCTCACTGTCGAGTTTAGTAACAATCTGCTCAATGTCGGGTCTGTAGGTGGGCATCTCAACATCGAGCAAGTTCGCATTTACGGCCCACCTAATTGCTCTCCATATGTTGAGTGGCTGTGACTGGACCTGTCTTAGCATTGTTAGGAATCTGTCCCTTATTTTCTGCTTCTGGTCCCTGTATATGTCCTCACCGTCGTTTAGCGTAAGCACAAATTCGTAGCTTTTAGCAAAGGCAAGTGTCCTATTTCTCAGGTCTAGGCTTGATAGGAAGCTGAAGAACTTTCTGACTTTCTCCTGCGTCAGGCCAGTACGTGCAATTTGTCGAAGGCGAGATTCCACTAGACAGAGTGTACATTCAAGCTCGTCAAGTAGCACCACTGTTGACCATTTTGTCAATTTAAAAATATTTAACAGAGAGGCACAGCACTACGTCAGGAGTTTGCCATGTCGAAGCTCATGATTAAGGTGCTTGGAGCTGCAGGTGAGGTAGGGAGGGCCGCGATACTTGTGAAATCTCTGAGCTCCAACAATGCTGTACTTCTCGACTATGGCATAAACTTCGATGAACAGGATAGGCCACTTTTTCCACTTCACGTTAAGCCGAGGGACTTGACTTGTGTTGTGCTATCACATGCACATCTCGATCACTGTGGCTCACTGCCCAGCCTATACGTCAGCTATGAGGTTCCACTCTATGCTACTCCACTGACAATCGAGCTAAGTGACCTACTTATCAAGGACCTAATAAAGCTGAGCGGCTACTATCTCCCATACGAGCACAATGAGGTCAATAAGATGCTTGAGTGTACAATACCTGCAACATATGGAGAAGTTGTTGAAGTAAACAAGGATCTCACACTCACCTTCATAAATGCGGGTCACGTTCCTGGAAGCTCCATGGTTCTCATAGAGATTGATGGCTGGAAGGTCCTGTACACTGGAGACTTCAATCCATCACCAACATGTCTTCTAAATGGTGCAGATCTTGCAAGCGTACCATCCGATGTTGATGTCATAATAATGGAGGGAACGTACGTCAATGGTACACACCCACCACGTGAGCAACTTGAGAAACAGCTTGTCGAAACTGTGCTCACTGTCCTTGAGGAAGGTGGCTGTGTACTAATTCCAAGCTTCACCGTTGGCAGAGCTCAGGAAGTTCTGCTAATACTCGTGAAGTACGGAGTAGACTACCCGATAATAGTTGATGGTCTTGCAAGAATTGCAAATGAGATAATTGCCAGATACCCCCACTACCTGAGAGATTACAGACTCTACAAGAGGGCAATTGAGACAGCTATCGAAGTACCAAGCGAGTACTTTAGACGAAACGTAGGCTCAGAACCCTGTGTAATAGTATCACCTGCAGGAATGCTCAAAGGAGGAGCCGCAGTACAGTACCTGAAGAAACTTGCACGAAATAGAAAGAACGCAATAATACTACCCAGCTTCCAGGCCCCCGGTACACCAGGCTTCCAAATACTAACACGTGGAAAAACATACATCGAAAATCGTGAGGTAAAGATAGAAGCACAAATATACTGGCTTGACCTAAGCGCACACGCAGGAAAGAAAGAACTGGAAGAATTTGTACTGAAGTTCTCCAATAAAGAAACAACAATCATAATGGTACACACAACACTACTAAACGCACTAAAATTCGCCTCAAGACTACATCAAAAACACGGAATAACAAACCTAATAGTGCCAAGAACACTAGGCGAAACAATAATTCTAGAAAAGTAAAACACAGCGACAACAATACAGACCCTATACATTCTCCACACAATTACAACAACACAATTCTAGGCCCAAAAACACGGCAAGCCCAGACTATAGAAACAGTTCCAGCAAGGCAAAGCAACAACAAGCTCACACAAAGATAAGTGGACAAAGAGCAGAGAAACATTACTCAAGCATTTTCTAACCCCCACCGCCGGGGGCCGCATAAGCCCCGCTTAACCCCCCGCCACCGCACCTCGGGCGATTGGGAGTGGCGGGCTCCCCCCTCGGGCCATACGGCCCTCGGGGGTTACACCCCCACCCCATCAACCCCGTCTTCTACGGGAGCCCTCCTCGGCCCGGCGGGGGTACCCGCCGAGCCGAGCGGCCGCCTCTTTTCGGGGAGGGCTTCCCGCTTAGATGCCTTCAGCGGTTATCCCCTACGGCGTGGCTGCCCGGCTCTGCCCTCCCGGACAACCGGTAGACTAGAGGCCGCGGCGCCCCGTTCCTC
>CAYPXK010000090.1:0-12920 GCA_964414695.1 uncultured Thermoproteaceae archaeon
ACTAGATAAGAGTCCTGACGGTATTTACCTAGGCTCTACCCTAATGTCAACATTGAACTTTCTCTTCAGCGCCTCAAGTTTAGGTAAGCCACGCGAGATTGCGATACCCATGTAGCTCTCAGGTATCTTTACAACGAACACGTTGTCTGATGTCTTCTCGATCCTGATCTCACTTGGCGGTATATACTTCTTCAATGCCCGCACAATACGTGACATGACTTTCCTGTCTATGGCTCCTCTTGGGACAGTTGTCTTCTTTAGAGGAACAATGAATTTCTCTTCGCCGAACACGTAGATCTCGTACTCTGGCTCTTCTGTCAGGAAGTCCTTAACCACGACTACTGGACGTGCAAGATCCTCCTCTCTCAAGCCCTCTGGTACCTTGACAACCATCTCAAGTGCGTACACCTTCTGTACTTCGCCATTCTTCATGAATATGACCGTATCAATTATTGATGGTAACATACCGAGGTCAACTCTGTATACGAACCTCTGAATAGCATCGATCGGCGATGTGGCATGTACAACACCTACCATTCCAATTCCTGCTAGTCTCAAATCTATGTAGAGCTGAAAGTCTGCCGTATCTCTCATCTCATCAAATATCGTGTAGTCAGGTCTTGACAGTAGCAGGAGATCGTGAAGCTCTTCTGAGGATGCGTAGGACTTGGAATACTGTGTTATCTCGTTTGGCAGTATCATGTCTCTTGGACTCTCTATTGTCTTGACAATCTTGTTCTGTCTAGCATAGTACTCTGCAAGTGCTTGTGCAAATGTTGTCTTTCCCGCTCCGGGTGGACCTGCAATCAGTATACCTTCAGCATGGGCAAGGCGTTCAAGTATCTTTGGATGTAGGTTATAGTCCTCAAGCTTCTTCTTAATGACAGGTCTCACAATTGTTATTTCAATACCATCTGCGACAGGTGGCATCGCAACAACTATTCTATACTCATTACACTGAACGATGAGAGAGTGCTCTCTACAGATTTCGATTCTACATCCATGTTCCTGCTTTAGACTTGCAGAAACTATCTCACGCACAATCTTCTCTAGGTATTCTCTTGTCAACACCTCGTAGCCTATTGGTACAAGCTTCCAAGATCCAGGATGTCCCTTCTTTGCATAGGGAACCGTGCCCTCCTTAAGGTGTACTGACAGGGTATCTCTGTCAAAGAACTTCTCAAACTCTAGCCTCTGCTTTGGCTTACCTGTGAAGAGACAGCGAATGTTGAGCGCCTGACATATGGTGTAGTTAAGCTCGTCACTTGTTATTAATACAAGGTTCATCTCACGTGCAACTTCTCTAACGATCTCATCCACCTTGTCGATGTCGTCAGGATAATAGCCTCTAGGCAAGGTGTCAGTAAACTCTACCTTGACATAGTCCTCCAGGCCAAGCTTCCTTATTGTTGTAAGGATGTCGTTCAGCTCACGTAGACCGAGCAGCCCTAGTGCGCTGCCCTTCTTGTAGTCTCTCTCAAACCTTCGGACAACCATTGTGTGGATGAGCAGCTTGCCACGGATGTTGCCCTTCACTATTAGCTCCTTCAAACTGCCGTCCAGGAATACCGACGTGTCCGGTATGTATACGTCTCCTGCCACCGATCCCATCACTGACATCTCCTCACTTACGTGCTAGAGACAGACTTGGAGGTTTATAAATACATGTCGACGATTAGGCACAAACAGTAACAAATGAAGATCCTGTTCACAACCGTACCAGGAATAGAGGACCTCGTCGTTCAGGAAATAAGAACGAAACTTAGACTTGACATAGATAGGTTCGAGAAAATTGGAATCTCCGAACTTGGCGGTAGGATAATAGTAGAATTTCCAGACAGTAACTATTCAATAATAAAGAATATAAAGAATCTACACACCGTAGAGAGAGCATTCTTAGTAATAGCACAGGGAGAGATAGGACCAAAACTAGACGATTTAGTAAAGGTTATAAATGAGATAAATCTCGAATGGCTAAAAGACTATGTAACAAATTTCACAACAATAGCAGTAAAATGCGTAAGAGCAGGAGATCACGAATATACAAGTCTTGACGTTGCGAGAAAACTTGGACAGAAGATAGTTAACTATCTGAAGTCTCAGGGAATTAACACAACAGTATGTCTAGACAATCCAGACATAGTTATAGAATTTGACATAATAGGCAACAGATATATACTATCAATAGAACTCATCAGGAGATCTCTGAGGGAGAGGAAATATAGAGTGTTTCATCATGAAGCTTCAATTAATCCTATACTCGCATATGCTATGAATATGTTACTTAACTACGATATAGATAAGGAATATGTACTAATGGATCCAATGTGCGGTTCTGGAACTATTGTCATAGAAGGATGTTTTTATTACGAGAAAGCACTATACATAGGAGCTGATATAGATAAAAGAAATGTTAAAGGAGCAATACGAAACGTATTAAAAGCAGGTTTTGCAAGTCGCGTCGCTTTGCTTACAGCAGATGTTAAGAGACTCAGCAACTACGTAAAATATGTAGATGGTATCGTAACAAATCCGCCGTATGGTATACGTATGGAGCCTCTAGATACTTTGGAGAGGTTCTATAATGAGTTTATTATGGAATTTTATAAAGTCCTTGATAGTGGTAGCAGGGCTGTAATTATAACTCCTAGACGTGGATTAATGTTAAGAGCTTTACAGAAATGTCAAGGATTCATTATAGAGAATCAGGTCACTGTTGAGCAGGGAGGAATGTTAAGTACCATATTTGTATTGAAGAAAGAGTAGTTTTAGCTAGTACATTTAGTAGACTACTTGGGGCTTGGACCTGCCGTTGGCACACCTCCTGAGCTCCTTGCTGCTAGGTCCGCAAATAGCCTATCAACGAGCTTCTTCGGCGCCTTGTATACCCTTATAGTGACCTCGCGTATAAGTTTGTCAGATGGTGCACATTTCTGTACATTTAGTTTCACACAGTATGCGTATTTGTAGATTTTTCTCTCAGCAGGATTCGTTATTTGTCCAAGTACTATGCCCTCGGCTATTTTGAATGCAACATAGAACTTTACATATCTTATCAATATGTCCTTGAGTTCTGGAAATATCTCCTGAAGTGCACGGTATGTTGCTACAAAGTCCTCCTCAGGGAAGAAGTTCAGTAGCGTTCCTGTAAATACGTATCTCATGAAGCGGAATACTCTATCCTCAACGCCAAGCCCTAGGTCGGGATTGTTTATGAGGTTTCTAACAGCATCCTTAACAAAGTCATCAATTGTGAAGTTTCTTTCCTTTAATATCAGATAGGCTTTGTCACACTTGTACTCAACTGTGAATATGTGTTTTGTCGATTCTATTATGTCATCACCTAGGCCTAGACCGTATTTTCCGACTACAAATACTGTAGCTATCTCCTTATCGTAGATCCTTATCTTTGAGAACCCCCTGAATGGCTCTATCCCTCTTTTCTTATACTCAGCATAGAGCTGTTCCTCTAACTGTGCTCTGTTCGTTATCTGTCCCCTTAGTATCCTATCCCATAGGTCAACTGCTACTTGTATACGCTCTCTGTAAAGTTGCCTTGTGTCTACTCCATTCCACATGTTCTCAAACCCCTTGTTCTGTGTCTATCAGACTACAGACTGTGCTAATATGTGTTTTTAAATTATCGAATGACGAAGATTATGCAGTAAAGAGTCGAGCTAAATGTTGAGAAGAATGTGACGATTATTTGCTACCGTTTGTTCCAGTTTTCTTCTCAACGACGATTCTACAGGGGATTGGTATCTTTGATTTTGCACGTCTCAGCGCCTCCTTTGCGTGCTCTACATTCTTCTCCTCCACTTCGACAAACATTATAACGGTTCCAGGTCTCTCAATTCTTGCTGCTCTTCCAATTGGTGTACCAAATGCGAGTCTCATACCTTCCTGTAGACGGTCTGCACCTGCCATTGCTAACATCTTGTTCTCTCTGAGGACATGGAATGGATACACGTTTATTCTGAAGTAGAAGTTCTCTTGTCCAAGTACCTTGTTCAGGTACTTAAATGCCATCTGTCTTGCCGCCTCAAGTGCGTTCATTCTTATCTGTCCAATCTCCTCAGCAACAAGTTTAACAACAGTATCAAATCTAGCTCTTGCTGCTGCACTTGTTGCTCCCATGTCAAACTTTGGTATTTGCACATACGGTGCTCCATGTATGTACTCCTCCCTAGTGTATGGTGGTCCACTGAAGTATCTGTAACAGCGTCCAGGTCTTAGAGGCATGTGTTGTCTCTGCCGAAGACAAGCTTAATAAAGATTTCAATAACATCGAATAGTCAGCTTGGCCTCACTTAGTGCAAGACTGAGCCTTCTACTTGAGGCAGCCACAGGGGGCTTCTACGTATCCATAACGAGGGGATTTCTAATAGTCATGTTATCGTACGCAGGCTACAATCTGAAACTGCTCTCGTTACTGTTTCTCCTTCAGGCAGTCCTCTCAGTAGTTGTGTGTATCGTAATGTACTACCGTCCAATAGCCAGGGCAGGCAACAATGCGAGGCTTCATAAGCTTACCGTGTTTTTCCATATTCTGGAACGAATTCTATGGATGTGCTTGCCCATTCTCGTTCCCTTCAAGACCCTTGAGATAATTCTATCCTGTGCAGCCATGGTCTGCACGACTCCTGTCGGCGTCCTACTTAATTACCTAGTCTATTCCCAGTTCAGGGGAGCAGAGGCTGTTGACGTAGTATCCAAGAGATTTGCCTTTGGTTCAGCATCCTCGATTGTAGGTTCGATACTTGGAATGGCAATGATATGGGCTGTACATAGCTACCTAGTGTACATCATACTTTACCTACTTGCAGGTGCCGTAGGTCTAGTAGGCTCCGTCGCAGTATTTCTGATGCACTATGCCCCCAGAGAGGAGCTATGGGAGCAGCCACAGCCGCTTATTGAGGTCGAGATCAGGAAAGTTAATGCATTCCTGTTCCTGATACTCTACTGTGCAAGCATAAACATACTGTACATAATGTGGATACCGTTCCTAAAGAGCATAGGTGCCTCACAGACAGTAGCTGCCTCACTTGCGGTGCTTGGTCCTGTTGGAACCATAGTGGGGTCGATTCTCTGGAGAACTCCTACACGCTGTAGACTTGCAATGCTTCTTCTCGTGTTCTCGATAGTTCCAATACTGCTCGTAAGGTCAGTACCTGTACAGCTTGTACTCTATCTGCTGTTCTCTATAGCCTCAATAAGCGGCTTCCTGATGAGTGCTCTCGTGTACTCTACCTATACTAAGGAGATCGGCGTGTTCAAGGTATCGATACTCTCACAGCTCGGCTATGAGGCAGGAGTTGCAATTGCCTCCATGCTTGTCCTAGTAATCACAGCCTTCACTGAGCTGTACATTGCGACCCTGATACTCGCCGGACTCTCAATGTTCGTTGCCTATGTGGCGATTCCCGAGTTCTCCATATTACCTGAACGTGTGGCAGTTTACTACGCGAGAATTGTCTACTCTGCAAGTATAACAAGCTTAACATACACGGTATTGATAACACGTGAGGCTGCCTATCTGTTCATGAGGGCGCTTGCAATAACTTTCCTGATCACGTTCATATACCTACTGTATCACCTGCTTGCTATCCTATTAGTTATCTAAACTCTGGAATAAGTCTATAAGGCCCACCACTCGTGGACTGTGCAGAGATAAGTAATGGAAAATCTGAACGTGACACTGACAAACACCACGGCAAGCACATTCTCAATATTTGAGACAGCTATAAAACAAATGCTTATAGACACTATCAGAACTATTCCAAAGATACTACTATCAGTACTTATAGTAATAATAGCTCTCATATCTATAAAATACATAAACAAATTAATAACGTTCATAATACAGAGGACAAAATTCGAAGAATTCTTACATAAGTATACGGGAGCTTCAATACCGATTACAAAAATTCTCATACTAGTCACAGATATAGGTATTGCACTTGTAGCTGTTGCAGGAATTTTAAATATTGTTGCACCAGACTTGATACCAGTCTATAGACAAGGCCTCGACTATTTTGCAAGACTTGTAAGTGTTGTGTTTCTATCACTAGTCTCAATACTTGGATTAAACACAATTATAAGTTTCATAAGACTAGAAGAGAAAATAAAAAGCTTTGTCATACTTATAGTCTTCCTGTTAATATTTGCATTTCTTGTTGATCTAACTGCATTGTCTACGGCTGTCAAGGCAGCCATAGTCAATGGAATATCTGTAGGAATAGGAATAGCGATAGGCGCATTTGCAATATGGTTTTTATTTGGAGAGTATATTGAACGACTAATAGAGAGGAGAGAGAAAGGACAGCGTGAAAAGGGTTAATTATCTGGACGCTATTTCCTTACATGCTGAGCATAGATGAAAATTGAGATTCATAAAAATACTATAGAGTTTGAGATAGAGAGCGAGGAAGATCTATACGTACTGTACCTCCTCATAGACAAGGGAGATTTACTCTATGGCTGGACTGTACGAGAATTCAAGACTAGGAAACATGAGAGAGGTGAGAGAAAGAAGATATATATTGGACTTCGTGTTGAGACGCTCGAGTATCACGCATTTCGTGGAAGCTTACGAGTTCGTGGAGTGATAATTGAGGCACCTGAATGGTTTGACGGCATAATCGGTAGTCATCACACAATGGAGCTTATTAAAGGTGTGAAGTACAGGCTTGTGAAAGGTGAAGATTTTGACATGTTGACGTTTAATAAGATACTAGAAGTCTTTTCGAAAGGACATGCAAAAGCTTTAATAATATCCGTAGGGGATGAAGAGGCAACAGTTGCTTCCTGTCGAGTATTTGGCATAGACGTCTTGACAAGCATAACGAACAGATACTTGACCGGAAAGTATGCAGATACCGACAGATCAAAACAGTTAGAGAAGTATGCTGACGACATTGTACGTCACGTAAAGGCTCTGATTAAGCCAAGTGATGTTGATTATATAATTCTTGCAGGTCCTCAACGCGTCCTCGACTATGTGAAGGACATAATTGTTGAGGGTCTAAAATCGCTTAACAAGCCTATAAGAGTCGTACAGCTATCCGAGGGAGGACTTGCAGGAATATATGAGCTTCAAACATATGCAAGTGATGCACTTGCAGAGGTCTTACGTTTACATGAGCTTAAGTTAGTTGATGAAATATTTGAGAGACTCGCAAGGGGCAGGGGAGATGTAGCTATTGGACTAGATGAGGTTAGGCAAGCAGTGGAACAGGGCGCTGTTCAGCATCTCCTGATACTTGATGAGGTCTATAAGGAGCTGGGTCCTGAAATTAAGAAACTTGTAACGACATTGATAAGAACAGGAGGAAGTCTTGTAATTGTTCCCTCATTTACAAATGCTGCAGATAAGTTGAGAGGACTTGGAGGTATTGCAGCAATTCTGAGGTATGAACTGTACAGGGATGTTCAGTAGCTAATAGCTTTAGTAGCCTAGTCTAGGTGTCGTATAGGATGTTTGAATATCCCTTTACACGACCGAGAAGGCTTAGACGAAATGAGCTTATTCGCGATCTAGTAGCCGAAGTAAGGTTAAGTAAGTCTTGCCTGATGATGCCAATATTCGTCAAGGAGGGCATTGATAAACCTGAAGAAATTGATTCTATGCCAGGACAGTATAGATGGCCTCCAAATGATTATTTAATAAAATTTATTGAGAAACTTAAAGATAAGGGAGTAAGAAACATACTTATATTTGGCATACCTAAGCATAAGGATTCTATTGGAAGTGAAGCATTTTCAAAAGAAGGTATAGTACAAAGAACGGTAAGAATGCTACGTGAGACATTTGGAAAAACTATTTTGATAGCTGCTGATCTGTGTCTATGCCAATACACTGATCATGGCCACTGCGGTGTCCTTCGTGAGAAGAGGGGTGAGCTTGTGATAGACAATGACGAGACACTGAGAATATACGCTAAGATCGCTGTGTCACAAGCCGAGGCAGGTGTTGACATCGTTGCTCCCTCCGGAATGATGGATGGACAGGTAAAAGCGATACGTACGGCTCTAGATGCTGCAGGTTTCGAGGATGTTCTAATAATGAGCTATAGTGTAAAGTATGCAAGTGCTTTCTATGGACCATTTAGAGAAGCTGCTTACAGTGCTCCAAAGTTTGGAGATAGAAGAACACACCAGATGGATTACAGAAATGCGTATGAGGCTATTAAGGAGGTCATGCTCGATCTTCAGGAAGGTGCAGACATAGTGATGGTTAAGCCAGCACTAGCTTACCTGGACATCATACGGCTCGTTAAGCAGCACTTCCCATATGTTCCACTTGCTGCCTACAACGTGTCCGGTGAGTATTCCATGATCAAGGCAGCTGCCGCACGTGGATGGCTTGATGAGAAAGCCGTAGTCCTGGAAGTCATCACAGCTATAAAACGTGCAGGAGCTGACATAATAATAACGTACTTTGCGGAGGCTGTGGCAGAACTCTTACCAGACTGAGGAACACTTTTATCAAAGCTATGGAACCCATACGTTAGCAATGGAACGTAAAAGCATTTGCTTAGCTGTTCTCTCAGCTGTAGTCTTGACGCTTATACTTCTGTCCTGTACAGTATACTCTACACACCTGACTCTGACAAATGCGACCGTTGTGTATGTGAAATCTGTGACCATTCACGCACTTGCAGTCTCTGGACAGAGTGGCGAAGTCCTGAACATCACATTGATAATGCTACATCCAGGCGATGGCAATGTCTATGTTGCAACAATGCCTCTCCCAACAGGCACCTCAGGTGAGATGTTCATGACGTCTGCCCAGTTAGCATACTACATTGCCGCAATGTTAGCACACAAGGTTCCACAGGACTACACAGTACTTGTCAAGGTTCAGGGAAACATCCTCGAGATAGGTGGACCCTCTGCAAGTGCCTACATGACAGCTGCAATGTATGCCCTACTAACAAACAGCACCCTAAACAACACGGTCACAATGACAGGCATGATTCTGCCAGGAGGCATCGTTGGCCCCGTAGGTGGTGTTCCATACAAGATAGAGGCAGCAAAGGAGGAAGGTTACAAAGTTGTACTCGTACCAGCTCTTAACTACATATCACTTGAAACAATACCTTCAGGTATCAAGGTTATTCCAATAATAGATGTAAGACAAGCAATATTCTACCTAACTGGAAAGAAGCTTGTACTATACAATGTGACACTAGAAACATTATCAAAGATGGCTGTAGTTCAGAAACTTCTAATACTTCTATGGGATCTTATGAAAAGTAGAATAAATAAACTAAACGTAAGCACGCTAGGTCCCTACAAAGGGAATTTTATATCAATGGTAGAGCATGCGGAAAAGGAAGCACATGAAGGAAATTACTACACTGCAGCATCTATACTCTACAAGGCATTAATATTTTACTACAATATAACGTACAGAGATATACTATTTACAAAGGGAGCATACGCTTTGGAGTCAATTGCGAATAGTATAGCTAAAGAAATAACAGAGGCCGAAGAAATCGCCTCTAAAATTAAGCCAAACGTCCTAACTATCGATCTTCTTGTTGGACTTTACTGTAGAATTAAAGATGCGAAGTACTTCCTCTCACAGTATAGAAATGCACTTAATCACGGCGCACTATCGCTTGCAGCTGAGTATCTTGCATTAGCTAAGGTAAGGACCGAGACCCTATTTGACTGGATACGTGCAATCAAGACCCTCTCAAGCATTCGTGTTCCAACAGTACCTGAGACGAGTCTCAAATTCTTGGCACGTACCTATGCTCAATTCCTGAAGACATTGATTGGCTACATGCCCATACTTAGAGGAACTGAGACATCTCAAACATTAGCGATGAAAATACTTCAAGTTGAGCAGTTGTATAGATCTGGAAAATACCTGAAGGCTCTCTCACTAAGTTTCTACTACATATTTGATGTTACAAACATGATAATGCAGGGATACATTATACAATTTACAGCAACTGCAAGTTCGAAAGAAAGAATGCTTAATGTTCTCATAGACTCAGCAGTTGAGCTACGTCAGGCAGCACTTACAGAGCTATATAGGCTAGCAGAAAAAGGCTACGTCTCAATGTTCGCGTACATGTACATCCAGTACGGAAATTACTATCTTAAGAAAGCGATAAACTCTCAGAGCCTAACTTCGACGCTTAACAATTTAGCAGCTGCAATGACATATTATACACTTGCTCTACTACATGACGATCTTGTAGAGTATTTCACACTAACAACGCATGCACCTCCTATAAAAGGCGTGATGCAGAAAATTAATAGGACAATCACAACAATTCATAAAGAAAATATTACGGGGATACCGTACAGTTATAATAAGACCTCAATAAACAGTACTCTCACAGTCAGTATAAATCCCTCTTACATGCTTGTTGGCATAGCCGTGATGTTGGCTGCAGTAATTGCATACTCGGCGTTCCTACTAACATCTTCGCTGATGCAAGGTGAGAAGTCATGAAAAAGCTATTCTATGTAGACGTTCACTGTCATCTTGCACGCCAAGAACTTCAGGAAAACGTTGATCAGCTCATACTGGAGGCACTTGAGAACAATGTTAGGGTGCTCATAGTCTCAGTCCAAAGCGAAGTTGAATTTAGAAATGCAATTAAGCTAAAAGAGAAATATCCTTTAACGATATACTTGACACTCGGTCAGGAACTTACAGACTTTACTATAGATACATTCAACAAATTGACAAAGTCTATAGATAAGCTTATTAAAGAAAAGGTTGTCGTAGGCATTGGAGAGATAGGTCTAGATTATTCAAAAGTTAAAGATCCTATCTTAAGGAGCATTGCAAAGGCAATATTGGAGAAGTGGCTTGAGCTTGCGAAAAGACTTGATTTACCTGTAGTAGTTCACACACATAGAGCACACAGGGACTCTATAGAGATATTGAAAAGTTACAATATTAAAAAAGTCGTACTACATGCATTTAGTGGAGGTATAGAGATAGCAAAAAGAGCTGCAGAGGAGGGATGGTTCTTCTCGATCCCGCCAAGTATACTACACTCTAAGCAGAAGCAAAAGCTTGTTCAAGCTCTAGACTTAGAAAATCTACTACTTGAGAGTGATTGTCCAGAGCTTGGACCCTCATATGGGGAGAAAAGTAAACCCATACATGTTAGACTTGTTGCTGAGAAAATAGCCGAATTAAAGAAAGTGCATGTTGAGGAAGTTGTCGAGAAATGCATGGAAAATGCCCTCAAGATATTTTCACTAGCTGAATTGAAGGAACGAATCGAAACATTACTCTCCTAACTCTCCCATTTCTGCGCCTTTTGTCCTTCTGCGCTTCCTTTCACGAAGTTTTCGTATGTTCTTCAATACATTCCTGTAAAGTAGATGGAAGGCATCCCTTATTGCCTTTACAGGATCCCACTCTACTACATTCACAGTGTATGTATCGTGAGGATCTTTCAATAAGATATGCACGGAGTATTTACATCGTTTATTCTCTTCCTCACCTTCGCATTCGTATACTTTAACATTAAGTTTTAAATCTATTATATCTGTTATTCTAGTTAGCTTTCCATAGTAGTTAGATAGTATCTTCTCAACAAGCTTATGCTGTTCCTCCGGTAGTTCTATTTCAATGCTTGCAGTAACTGGAATCTCAATTTTCTGACCTTGTAAGTATCGTCTAATTACGTCAAGTCCCGAGAATACTCCAACTACCTTCCCCTCAGACATTACAGGTAGTCCAGATATGCCACGTTCAATGAGTCTCTCAAGTACACGTGATACACGCTCATACTCCTCGGCAGTTATTACAGGATATGTCATGATAGCCTTGACTGGCGCTGCAAGAATCTCATCTTCTGTTCCTGCAAATTCACCCACTGTAGCACGTTCAGCAATGCTTGCATAGTACAGTTTCTCTACGATGTCGCGCATGGTGACTATTCCCACGAGTTTTCCTCCGTCAAGAACAGGTACCCTCGATATTCCACGTCGAAGCATCTCCCACTTGACTTTAGCAACAGGATCATTCACTTCCGCAGTTACGGCAGGACATGAGGCTAGTTCTATGACCTTCACATTTGGAACATAGTCGTTCTCTACGAGGTATCTTGCAAACAGTTCTCTACTTACTAACGCCACTACATGGTTCTCCGAGTCAACTACAGGTAGCGTCTTCACTCTAACGAGGTAAAATCTCTTAGCGATGTCCACAATGTCGGCATCTTCTGTAATTTTATGAGGACCAGACATCACGGCCTTAACTTTAGCTCTTGGACTTACACGCCGCTCAAGGAGGTCCTTGTATGTTAATATTCCGATGAGTCTACCCTTCGAGTCAACTACAGGTATTGTATATATTTTGTATTCTTTCATTTTTTCTATAGCTTTTGAAACTCTCTCATTCTGTGTTACTGTTGGGAACTCCTTTATCAGTATAGACGCAGGTAGCACGTGTCAGTGTGGTAGTGATAATATTTTAGTCTTAGTCCAGAGTGTACACAGAGTCAAAATCGTATGAGCAGTGAAGTCTATAGCAAGACCGTGATAGTGCTTCACAATGTCTCAAGTGTACATAGACTTCTAGAGCTTGTCCGAATAGCAACAGGCTTTGGATTTAAGCATATTGTTTTAACAAAGATCACAGGAGCCGCCGCACAGCAGGGAATACCTGAAGCATTTAGAGTAGCACTGAAGTCTAACTCAAACATAGTAGTGCTAAACGAGCTTAACGATGTTTTAGAAATACTAGCTGTGAGGCAGCTGTACTTTCTCTGCTGTGAAACAGGTCAACTACAGCTAAAAGAGCTTATTGAAAGTGTGAGATCCACAAATGATAAGGTTGCACTAGTTGTGAACGGTGCTGACACGCCTTTTCTTCCTAGAGAACTTCAGTTAGGAAAAACTGTTAGAGTTACACAGTATTCAATACCTGCAACAGG
>CAYPXK010000091.1:0-5738 GCA_964414695.1 uncultured Thermoproteaceae archaeon
ACACTACCTGTAACACTAAAACCAGGCGACACACTAACAATCACAATGACAGGAACAGCATGTGTAAACGCGTACAGGATAATTGTACAAACAACAACAGGAACACAGATAGGATACGTACAAGGATAAACGAAGAAGATAACAAACTTTAAATAAACGTAAAACATACCTCTCATTTTCTGTTAACTTTTCCTTGTTTATTCACTATTGTTCAGAACAGACTTCTTTTCATAACTTGCATATTGACTTAGAGAAGAGAGAACACCTGGAGGATTGTTTTGGTGGGGCCGCCGGGATTTGAACCCGGGATCACTCGGGGTCTCGCGCCCCACGGGGTTTTCTATGTCCCCCGCGGGGGCGTCCCAAGCCGAGCCTTAGGGACCCCTCGCGGGGTCTATCCTACCAGGCTAGACTACGGCCCCGCGATTACTGTGCCGTGTGTTATTCTACACTTTTTAAGTCTTTCTCTCCTGGATAAACTTAATTTCGTAACAACGAAGAACGCTGTTACTCATGCCCCTCCCTAGTACGCACCTCGCGGTCGGTCTTGCATTAGGCATACTTGCCTATCTATTGGACATGTCTGACCCAAACATCCTATTAGTAAGCCTAGTAGGCTCGATATTTCCTGATATTGACATAGTTACAGGACATCATAGAATTACGCCAACACACTCACTACTATGGCCAATAGTCATACTAATATGTTCATTTATTTTTAGAAAATTCAGCAGAAGGGTATCAAGTTATTTGAGATGGTTTTCCATAAACTATATGGTACATATAATACTTGATCTATTTAACTGGTATGTGCCCATACTTTATCCTCTATCAGATTCTTGCATTTGGGTAAATGTTGCACCTGGACTCTCTACGCATGGTGTGTACATTGCAAATAGCGTACATGTGTCTGCGTGCGTATCTCTTCCGTCAGGTATACCTCATCTCCAGGATGTTGAGCTTGTCCCTATTGGGATCCTCGTACTTGCAGTACTCATATTACTTTACCTGAGACATTACTATAGCAGACGTTGATGTTACATACGTTGATAGTGGTACGCGCTAAAAAGGATAAAGATGCTGTGGAGCATGTATTAGAAAAATATTACAAAGATTGGAAAGGCCAAGTGCAGGTATGTACATTAGGTGGAATCAGAGACATAGATAAGATTATAGACATGGTTAGAGAATATTCAAAAGAGAGAAAATATGTAATTTTGCTACTTGGAAGAGAGGATGTCAGAAAGAAGCAACAAGATATAATCAACGAACTAGACTTTCCGAATGTAGGAATTTCAATCTTGAGAACAGCACAGGTAAGAAATATGAGACCCCTAGAAATAGCTGTCAACATAGAGAAGGCAAAATCAAGCATTAGATTAAGAATTTACTGGATAGGTAAATTGAATTCATATTCAATAGGCACATCCAGACACATTGGTGGAAGCAATATTCATAAGATAGGTATCCCGCCTCACCCCCTCTACGATATCTACTTCGTAATTGGCAAGCTCCATAGTGACATATTTAGAAAATTGACTAGGCTTGAGCTGCCTGATACTTTCATTGTAGTTAAGAGAGTACATGATGAGCATGATATCATTATTGGAAAGGATAGAATTGTGGAGGTTGTAATACCTGAAAATGACGATCCATATGTTAGGAAGTACTTCAGACTCAACGTTAATAAACTTAGGATTGATATTAAATCTACAGTACAGCTATCTTCTACATCATTGAAGATTCACGAGAGCATATGTATGAAAATACTAAGAGAGGTAGTCGAGAGATACGATCCTGATAGGATAATTGTTCCCTGGAGTGGAGGTAAGGATAGTACTGCAGTACTCTTATTGACCTTAAGGACATTTAAGAAAGATTATGTTGTTCCTATATTTGTTGATACGGGTCTTGAATTAGATCTAAACTACATATATGTGAAGTATGTGTCCAAGTTGCTTAATATTGACACAATAGTAGAGTATGCAGGTATCGACAAGGCAATAGAAAGCCGAGAGCTACCTACACATGAAAATAGGTGGTGTACGAAGATGAAAATTAATGCCCTCTATAGAGCAATATCAAAGGTTTCCGATAAGCCTTTGATAGTTGTTGGAGATAGAGATAACGAATCTTTACTAAGGTTAAAGAGGCCTTTCATTAGAACTCACGGGAAGTATATGCAAGTTGCGCCAATAAAGTACTGGAGTAGTATCATGGTTCAGCTATATCTTCTTATGAATAGGGTGCCTCTAAACCCACTTTACATGATTGGGTTCTATAGAATTGGATGTTATATATGTCCTGCGTATCGTGTATGGGAACTGAACATTGCTCAGAGGTATTTTGAGGAATTATGTGAAAGTGTTAGCTTTGAAAGTCTCTTACGAGAACAATTTTATTTAGTCTATTGACCTTCTCAATTTTAACATATCCAAATTTCTCTAGCCTCCTAACAGCTCTCCACACTGTGGTCCTTGGAGCACCAAGTATTTTACATAGCTCACTCTGCATAATTGTGCCTCCTCGCTGTTTCAGTATCTGCAGTATCTGTTGCTCAAGTTCTGATAGAGTTACTTGTTCTCTTACTTCAACTTCAGGAAAGGGCTCCTATACTCTGCTACTGCTCTTGTAGCTCGTCTCCTAAACGCAACTACTGCACCTGCGATAGCTACTGCAACAATCGCTATGCCGGCAATAATATACAGCATCGCTGAAGGAGACAGACCTTGAATAGACGCTACCAGCGTGTGCTGCATCGATTGTGAGGAACTTGATGGCTTGCTAGTGTGTGCTGACGGTACTGCGCCATGTTTTACATGTCCTCCTGTTACTGGTGGAAGAACTATGTATTGCAATGTGTATACTTTGCCCGGCCTCAGTATGAGTGTTCCATTTGGAAGAACTTCACTTCCTGTTGGTGGTATAAATACTATATTCTTTGCAAAGTATACACGTGCAGGGACTGTGACGTTCTTAAGGTTTATAACAAGTCTAAATGTTGTTACATTTGTAGGTACTACATATGCTATATATTTCACATACACTAAGCATTTCTCAGATGATGGTACAATCACAAAAGTCTTAGCAGGAACTATGCCAACAATTTTTCCTGTGCATGCGTTCACTGCATACATTGTGGATGGATATGCAGCTACAGGTAGCGAGATGTTTGTATACAATGTCGATGCTGGATGTGTAACAAGCGTCACTGTTGCAGCTCCTGTAGAGGTTATGTTTATCAGTATGGCCAATATCAGGATAGCCAAGCTGGACATCGGATAGAGCGTGGACAAGTATCTAATTAAGTACTTCTCGCTTATTCACGGTGACCATAGGATACGTATACATAGTAGGTGCAGGACCCGGCGACCCAGAGCTAATAACACTCAGAGGACTTAAGGCACTTCAGAAGGCAGATGTCGTACTTTACGATAGGCTAGTTCCTCGAGAACTACTAAACTACGTTCCTGAACATGCCGAGAAAATATATGTAGGTAAGGAACCTGGAAAACACACATACACGCAGGAAGAGATAATTGAAATAATAGTAGACCGAGCACAGAGAGGAAAGACGGTAGTTCGTCTACATGGTGGCGATCCCTTCCTCTTCGGCAGAGGATTTGAAGAATATGCAGAACTTGTTAAACGTGGAATACCTTGTGAAGTAATTCCAGGCATAACATCAGCAATCGCTGTTCCTGAAGCATATGGAATACCCATAGTCCTGAGAGGCTACGCAAGCAGTGTCGCCATAGTGACAGGAACAGAAGATCCTAAAAAAGGTAGAAAATTTGTTGACTTCAGAAAGATTGCACAGGTAGTAGACACAATAATCATACTAATGGGAGCACACAGACTACCTGAAATAGTAGAAGAACTTCTACAAGCAGGAAAACCAGAAAACACACCAATAGCAATATTGAGAAAATACATAGAACCAGAACTAAAAATAATAACAACACTAAAAGAAGCAAAAAACCTAAACATACAACCACCAGTCATAATACTGATAGGAAACGTAATACAAGCCTACTTAGAACTCAACGAAAAAGGCAAAGGAACAACAATAACATTAAACAAATAATCAACAACACTCACACTAATCCCCTTACAACAACAATGACAACACCTACAATGTCCACACTTTTTTTCAGTGACATTTAACCTATAGTATATAGTAATATTCTTTACATAGCTGTAGTCACCTATATTGAAGATAGCTACAGGATCGATACGGCGTCGTACGATTTTAACATCAATACGATGTTCACATTTACAACAGCTACCGTGACAACACACAGGTGTAGCACTAATCTCAATATCGACAATATTCTTGGCAAATCGTTTACATTCCTTATACTCTTTAGATCTACATGCCGTTAAACTTATAAAGATAGTGTAGCTAATATATAGCGATTTTGCTTTGCGGCAATCATGACAGTGATCACCTTTACTTAATCTGATAGTGAGTATAGCGTACTCATTATTGATGTTATTTATAATGCCCACAATAAGAGAGGAAGCACTTATGTTCAGTGATTTAATATCGAGCGGTCTCTTTGCACTGTTTTTGCTCAAATTTAGGCGAACTTCGCATCCTCCCTTTGGAGGCCATGCAGATGTTTCATTAAGTGGTATCAATTGTATTACAGTCTTATTTATCTCCATGCGTTTTCCGTTTATATAAAGTATAACTGTTATATTCGTGTAATATTTCTTTCCCTCTATTGTACAGTTGTATATTGATTGTGTTATAAGAGGCCCTGAAAGTATGGTGTTTATACTCCTTTTGCCAGCAATTTCTACACATCTAACGTTCTTGTAACCCTGCATTACAATACTTGTATTAAGATATACAAAATTGTTAGGTTGGAGAGTTTTGTTTAGAAGTACCATAAGCTTATTGTATACTATCGCACTGTTTCTTTTTGTACGTTTCACTATTACTGTTTCATGCAACTTTGAGTATCTTTCATACAAGATTGCTAAGCATGTTACATTTGTTACACATGTTGTATTGTGTCTAGGACAGTGACATATCTTTGACTCGTTAATTATGTAAATCTTATATGACCCTATTATCATACTTTCATTTATTATTGATGTTGTTATTGTTGTTAAATTTATAATTTTCTGAGATATAGCTTGTACTGCTGGTATTACTTTTATTATCTTTGTGAATTCTCTTGTTGGTATTATAATTACGTATTGTCTATTGCTTATACAGGGTATTTCTATTATCTTTTTTCCTGGCCCTACTACATATTCTCTAGGCTTCTTAGTCTTCTCCGAGTAGCATATGACTAGTGCTTTTGTTGGTAGGTTCTGTGAGAGTGTTATTATTGTTTTTCCATTTTGTATTGTTACATTTTTTACTTTTATGTTGTTTATTATTTCGTATAGTTGTGAGGTTTGGAGTGGCTGTGTTACAAGTTTACTCTTTGTTTTTACATATGCTATGTATAGTGCGACGGATATTGCAACTACGGCTACTGTAAGTAGTACTGTCGCTATTAGTGTTGCCTGTGCTCGATGTTCTCTAAGCATTATGCTTCTACTAGACTGCTAAGCTTTTCCTTAACTTCTTCGAGTGCGTCTCTGTAACATTTTATTATTATGACATCGCCTTCCTGAAGTTTCGTATTTCTGCTTGGTAGTACTATGAGCTCCTTCCCTCTTCTAATAGCTAGCACCGTGAGTCCAATATCGTCAAGTCCAAGCTCTTCTAAGGTCTT
>CAYPXK010000092.1:0-4826 GCA_964414695.1 uncultured Thermoproteaceae archaeon
GCAGACATGGTCGCACTGAATGTCCTAGAGCCACTATCAGTCAAGATCCAGGCACTGAAGGCAGCAGTAGAGGCAGCATGTATGATCCTGAGAATTGACGAGATCATTGCAGCAAGCAAGCTAGAAGAGAAGAAGGAGGAGAAAGAAAAGAAGGAGGAAGAGGAGAAGAAAGAGGAGTAATCTAGCTAAAATAAAATACATAAGACACTACTCGCAATCAGGCACAGGACACAAATTATCTCGAAATTCCTTTCCAATTTCTCTAAACTTCTTTCTATCGGTATTTTCTTTACAATATTCTTGTAAATAGTTCTCATACCGACAATGTATCCAACACATGTTGGCAAAATTGCACATATGTAAAACATTCTGAGCATGTTCGTGATTTTAAAGCCTAGACCAGTTGACAGTACTACAAGTATCATAGGCACCAAGATACATATAGAGAAAGAAGCTATACATGAAGTGAATACAAGCTTCGACAATAGTCTTCTATAGTGTAGTTCTAGGACCTTTAGGAGTCTATATTTTTCAATGCTTTTAATTTTCCTGCTTTTACTAACTGTGGGAGACATTATTTCTCTAACTATGTTAGTTAGGGAATCTTGTGTATTGAATGTGTTATTTAATGTGTTTAGTATTGCATGTTTGAGTTTGATTCTATCTTTTTCTGTACAGATTTCATATATTTTAAATAGAGGAACTCTTACGGATTTTATGGATTTTTCTTTTACATTCTCTGGGTATGCTATTGTTGTTCTCTTAGATAGTATCAGAGGACTGACAATGCATATTGTAGGTATCAGTATGGTTAATAGTGGTAAGTAGTTCGGTAAAAATAGCACCGTTATCAGCGAAAGCACTATTGGAACTATGACTAGTGAAAGCATCAGGATTGAGAAGTTGCGTTCTGCAATGTCTATTACATGTTGAAACTCTGCTCGTAGTTTTTCCAAGGTGTAGATATCTAACATTGTCAACAGTATTAAATCCGTATGACAGTATGTAGGTAACTCTTGATTTGACTTATTTAAAATCTCATTACTGCGATCTATGCTGTGATATCTGTTGGAATAGTACAGTATGGTGTTGGTAACATTGGTAGTCTAGTAAATGCCTTCTCAAAGATCGGTGCTCAAGTCCACATAGTTAAGTGTTACGAAGACCTGAAGAGGTGCGACCTTGTTGTACTTCCAGGAGTTGGATCATTTGATGCAGCTATAAAGTACATAGATCAGCATATTCCTGAAGTACGTAAAATTGCTGGTGAGAAACCAGTACTTGGAATTTGCCTTGGAATGCAGATAATGTTCGAAGAGAGTCAGGAAGGTGTTCTGAAAGGACTATGCTGGTTCTCTGGAAAGGTCAAGATGCTACAGAGCAGTAAGATACCTCACATTGGATGGAACACAATCAGCATCCTACGTAGGGCATCTATCGTCGAGAATATTCCTGAAGGATCATACTTTTACTTTGCACACAGCTACTGTGTGTACTATGATGAGGGACCCATCGATAAGGTGTGCGCTGTGACAGAGTTTGGTAATACTAAGTTTGTCAGCATTATATTCGATGAAGATAGATTAATCATAGGTACGCAGTTTCATCCTGAGAGAAGTAGTAAGGTTGGCCTACAGCTGTTGAGAAATGTGCTGAATCTATGTAGAAAGTAGTACTACACGATCAGTAAATTGGCCCTTCCTCATCGATCAGGGCGCGAAAACGTCATCATTTTTCTCTCTGTTCTGCACTTACGCTACTTGTCCTGGCTATATGTCTTTTCTCCAGCACTTTACACACATCCTCAAGTGACAGACCTTTACTTCTCAATAGTACAAGCATGTGATATACAAGGTCTGCACACTCCTCTAGAAGTCTCTCATTACTTTCCGACAATGCTGCAATAGCAACTTCTCCCGCCTCCTCAATAATTTTCTTACAGATTTTACCTACACCCTGAGACACCAGTCTATAAGTATAGCTTTCAGGAGATGCTTCACGAATTCTGGAATCTATAATTTCCTCAAGCTTTCTCAAAAATTGTAGAGACATGGTCACTCTTCCAACAATTCAAGACTTCTTTTATGTAATTGCATGTTTTCAACTTCTGCAAGTTCTTTACCATACCTGACCAAGTCCTTGTCATAGTTCTCAACTATTGCAACCCACTTCATGAAGTCCAGCGGTGTTAAAGTTCCTCTACCCCTCGCAAATCCTGACGTTGGTAGCACATGGCAGGGACCTGCACAGTAGTCCAGGTATGTGCATGATGTATTTAATGATACTACGCCAACATTCTTGGCGTTTCTTAGAATTTTCTTAACCCTCTTTACATCATCTGTAATTATCTCAAAATGTTCTGGAGCAAACTTGTTTACAAATTCCACAACCTGCTCCTCATTATCTACTAGAAGAGTTGTTAAGACTCCAAGATTTTTACCATGTTTAACCTGCTCGTACTCTTGTTCAAATCTTAGTAACGTACTCTCACTTTTTGATAGCACAACTGCAATGCTTGCAACTCCATGCTCAAGCTCTGCAAGAACGTCGTATATAGCTCTCTTGACTTTATTTTCATCAACTGTATCAATATATAATACAAGCTCTGTCGGACCTTCAATACCATCAATTTCAACTCTTGTCGATACTAGATACTTAGCTGCCTGTATGTATATGTTGCCAGGACCAAACAGCTTGTCGACCTGTGGAATTGACTCTGTTCCATATGCCATGGCTGCTATGCATGCTACGCCATTTCCTACAAAGAGCTGACAATTCGGTAACTTACATACGACATATGCAAATGCTTCACTTACTTTACCATTTGGTAAGGGAGGTGTAGCAACAACGATCTCTCTACATCCTGCCACATGTGCAATGCTTGTCAACATTATTAGCGTAGACACGTAGTTCTTGGGTATGTATATGCCAGGTCTATCTAATGGAATTGGTTTAAACGTTATTATTACTCCCCTCTTTATGTATATTCTCTCTTTCTGAACCATTATCTTATTAACATCAATTACATGTTCCATAATTCTGTCAATAGCCTCCTTAAGTTGAGGCGAGATCCCAGTTGCTATTCTTTTCAACTCATCTAACTCCAGCTTCACAGATTCTATCTCAACATTATCGAACTTCTTCGTGTATTCTACAATTGCTTTGTCGCCTCGTTTCATAACATCTTCAATAATCGGCTTAATCCTCTGTACAACCTCTTCAAGACTCACAGCTCTTCTGCACAGTTGCTCAATCTCCGACTTGTCAAGCGTGCTTAGTTTTTTCATTCAGGGTCATGACTGTTGAATAATTTTAAGGAGAACCCAACAACGTTCTTCAATGAACAACAATATGGCTCAAAGAGAGCGAACTTATCTATTGGCAATACCTAGCAAGGGCAGGCTCGTCGACCCGACAATACAGCTACTGTCAGGTATAGGACTTAAGCTGTACTCCGTAGACGAGCGAGCACTTATTGTTCAGACGAACTGGCCAATGCTGAATGTCGTGCGTCTACGTCCTGAAGACATACCTAACATAGTTGAGACTGGCGCAGCAATAATGGGAATAACAGGATACGACTACATAGTTGAGTCAGGTGCAGATGTTGAGGTCATTCTAGACCTGGGCTTTGGAAAAGGCAAAATTGTGCTTGCTGTTCCTGAACGTAGTAAGATTACGAGTCCTGAAGAGATTCCAGATGGAGCTCGTATTGCAACTAAGTATGTGAACATTGCAAGAAGGTTCTTTGAGACTCTTGGAAAGCATGTGAAGATAGTGAAGGTGTCAGGAAGCGTTGAGGTGATGCCACAGCTCGGTGCTGCTGACGCTATTGTTGATGTCATGTCTACAGGTACAACCCTGAGAGTACATGCGCTACGTCCAATATGTACGATACTTGAGTCAAGTGCAAGACTTATAGTGTCACGCCAGTTCCCTGACGATGATGCAAAGTACGTGGTTGACAAGTTTGTGACACTGACAAAGGCTGTGCTTGAGTCGCAGGGTCGTAAGCTGATCCTGATGAATGTTCCTGGAGAGACTCTAGAGCAGGTGCTGAAGGTTGTCCCAGCCATGGAAGGACCCATGGTTGCTAAGATAGAGTCAAAGAGAGGTAGAGAGATGTGGGAAGTATTGACAGTAGTTAATGAAGATGAGATACCTGACCTTGTAATGAGACTGAAGAGTTTAGGTGTTAAGGACATCGTGATACTTAGCATCGAGAAAGTAATACCCTAGGCACTTTGTCTGACCATGCCCGAGGTCAAGATACTTAGACTACCTGAAGATAAGGCTAGGGAGATTGCAGACAAGCTGTGGTACAGGCACATTGACAACACCGTAGTTGCGGTAGTTCAGGACTATGAGACCAAGGATGTTCTAATGGTCGCCTACATGAACAGAGAAGCCGTCATAAAGACCTTAACTACAGGTCTTGCACACTTCTGGTCAACCACCAGGAAGAAGCTCTGGCTCAAGGGTGAGACTTCAGGAAACTATCAGTACGTCATTGAGTTCCGCATAGACTGTGACAGAGATGCCGTTCTGCTGCTTGTCAAGCCCGCAGGACCAGCGTGTCACCTGGGGTATCGTTCATGTTTTGATGCAGAGAAGATCAGCCCTGCATAGTGTGCTCATCGGGTCACGTTGCCCAAGCCTCATCATCAATGTTGAGGCACTTATGTACACTGCAGGTATAGTTAAAAAGTGAATTCTATAGTGCACAGTTGCGGGAGTGTCACCATTGTTTAGAAGGATAGAGCATTTGATACACGGTGTAACAAGGACATATTTGCTAAGATGGTTTTACATCTCTAGCATAATTG
>CAYPXK010000093.1:0-2729 GCA_964414695.1 uncultured Thermoproteaceae archaeon
CCTAGAGCAGTGTCAACATTGACAAACTTTGCTAGGTACGTGACGTCGACACTCATATACGTTCCTGAGAAAGTTAGTAAACAGATAGTACAGCAAGCCAGGCTGACATATATTGAGCTTGGTAGAATACTTGGCATATTGTATAAGACTGAGGTACCTGACTGGCTCTTCACACTTGTAGAAACAATAATTGAACTACGTACAAGACTTAGACAACAGAAACTTTACGAACTTGCAGACCAGGCCAGAAGCAAGCTGACAGACCTTGGAATATATGTCACAGATACGCGAGTGAGAACCTACTGGACAATTGATAGAAAAAGATTAAACATTACCTAACACATCAGCGCCCGGAGCTGGGTAGTCATCACTTGTCAGACCTGGGATCCGTCATCACATCCTGTAGAGGCTGAATATGTTAGTGCCAGCAGGCCCAGCACCAGCCTAAGCAATACGTCCCTTCCTCATCGCTCGGCTGAGGGCTGCAACGTCAGCATCTCTCTAGAATTATATTATATAGTTAGTTGAGGCTCTTAAAGCTTAATTTAAACTAATGTAGCTGAGCCAGATCTCAACCTATGTTTGTAAGTCTTATCTAAGTCTATTATATGCACAACTTCATAACCAAGAGATGTCAATGTGTCAGATATGTATCTTCTATGACATTTGAACCAAAGTCTTTCACGACACATTATTGCAGGATAGCCCTGCACAACACTGTCAATATATTTTCTTAGAAGCTCAATACCTTTTGCATAGTCTTGAGTCTTCATATAATTCTCGTAGCCACCTGGTCTGTAGCCCCCAAGAAGATCTCCCAGCCATACATAGTCAATTCCCTCTCTTCTAAGAGCATGCTCAAGCTCTTCCCTCCTGAACCATGGTACTCGCCTACTCGTTGGCCATCTTCTGACATCTATTATCAGGACGATGTTATACCGATGTAATATCTTGAGGAACTCGTCGAGCGTCCTATTACTGTGACCTACTGTATACACTAGGCGAGTCACATTACGCTAATGTACATGCATAAGATAAGCCTCTCACATAGGTACACTATTAACGTGAACTGTTCACCATCGATAGTTCACCATAGTTCGCAGTGTGGTAAGGACATTACCATTATTACATGAAAGCGCTGTAATACAGGTAGAATTACAACAGCTTCTCCCGTAATTACAACATCCCCATTACAATTAAAACACAGCTAGCAGATGCACCTAACCTGAACTGAAAGAAAAGCAATTTAAATGAGCCTTACAGGACGCGAGTAATAGCTAAATCAGACAATTGTCACTAGGCCATGGATGAAAGTTAGATATGTCGTACCCATCGACGACAAATCAAACTTAAGCATAAGTGAACATTTTGGACATGCACAGTACTTTGCAATTCTCGTAAAGGAGAATGATAATGTTAAGCTTGAAGAAATTATAGAAATTCCACGAGATAGAGGTATAAGACCTGGAGAATATGCTGCTGAACTCAGTGTTGATGCAGTAATTATACGTGGAAATATTGGCTATCGTGCACTTGAGTTATTTAGAAGTAAAAATATCAAAGTCTATAAAACAGATTGTGAAGATGTTGAATGTGTAATTGAGGAATTGAAGAAAGGCAATTTGACAGAATTTACAGGAGAGCCCTGTCCTGGACACGGCCATTAGAAGTGTATGATAGTAAGAAGCTATTGGTAGCGGGGGGTGGATTTGAACCACCGACCTCGGGGTTATGAGCCCCGCAGGATACCTGGCTTCCCCACCCCGCTTTGGAGGTACTTCTCGTGTTTAGTATGGTATTTTACTTTTTAAGTCCATCTCGTTGTCAGGTTTATCACAGTTTTCTTGCATTTTTGAGATTGTGGAAGACCGCAGTTTTCTTGTATACGTTTACTATACGTTGACTGCCTTACCTCTAGGTTTTAGATATGTCTGCTCTGTCTAGTACCTCTCTTATCTCTTTCAGGAATTCTTCAACGGCTTCTAGTTTTCCTACTTTGTAACGTTTTACTAATTCGGTACCTATCACTATTCCATCGACATTTAGTTCAAGGAGTTTTTCTACCTGTGTTTTTCTTGATATTGCGAATCCTACTACAAATCTTACGTTTTGTAGGATTTGTCTAAATATTTTTACATTTCTCTCGACGTATATTGGAAGTTCTATTCCTGTTGCTGCTTGTGCACCCATGTATATCAGGAATGGTCTGTACTTTGTCAGCTCTTTGGCTAGGTTGTAGGGGAATTTTGTGGATATGAAGAAGCTTGGTTCAATATTGTATTTTCTACATAGTTCAACATATTTCTCAACCATGTCATAGTAATCGAACAGTAAGTCAGGAAAGAGCACTGTCCTGACTGCTGAGTATTCTGAAATTGTTTGAAAGAACTTTTCTAAATTATTAATATGATCTTCAAGATATGTCAACACCATGACAGGCTTACAGGTCCTGTACGATTCGAGTACTGTACATAGAGCCTGGAGTCCACGCTGCTCAGCCTCTCTATGTGTCATCCTGATTGTTGGACCATCATACTTTGGATTGTCTGTGGGTATGCCAAGCTCAATTATGTCACCATACCTGTCATACACCTTAAGTATCTGTAGACACTCCTCAAGTGAAGGCCAGGTTGCAGTGATGTACGGAATAAGCACCTTACAGTTCATTGTTGCTTACCAATGCACAGTTAGACTATTTAAGTGCTCTCAAACAGTGAAATCTAACGATG
>CAYPXK010000094.1:0-7459 GCA_964414695.1 uncultured Thermoproteaceae archaeon
CCTGGAACATCGAATATCACGACATCTGGCTTGAAGTACTCGAAGACTCCAATCTTCGTGAGGTACTCAATGCCGACAATTATTCCACGTCCAGCACATCCAATGCCTGGCTCAGGTCCACCAAGTTCGATACATACAACATCTCGGAAGCCTCTGACAATGACCCTGTCATTTATCAGGTCCTGAATCGTCACTTGCTTTCCTGAAAGTAGCTCAGTACTCTCCAGCTCTGCTACACCAAGCTCACGAAGATAGTCAAGTAGTGGCCTAATCCTGGAGCCGCCATGTAGATTCCTCGTGCAGTCAGTCTTTGGATCACAGCCAATAACCATGACCCGCAGTCCCATCTCAGCAAGTGCAGCAGCAATGTTCGTCGATATCGTCGACTTACCAATACCACCCTTACCATAGAAAGCTATCTTTTTCATACTTATCTACTTGCTAAGTGTTACTTAGATTTAAACGTTTACAAATGAAGAGAGGTAAAAAATCACAACAAGACCAACAACATGGGATGACGAATAAACGGTCAGCTGACTCCTGATGAGAACTCGCGGGACCGACCAAACAGCACCAAAATAACAGGATGATGAACTGGAGGTTGACTGAAAACAATGACGACACCTCGTTGAGCTGAGCCCAAATGCAGCTTATGGGTTCTCTAATGCAGGACACGTTAAATAGAAAGTTGTCAAAACAATCAATGCTGTGCATGTAGTGTGTTAGTTAGTCTGTCTCTGTCGCACATGATCGAGGACTCTACTACGTTAATTATCTAAGTACTCAACTAATGGTGTAAGGTTATTGAGTAATATTTTGTATTTCTATCCTTCGGACATGTTTAACTTAGTCTTCTTTAGTCTCAATATTATGCGTGCATAATGACTTAAATTCCATGCACCGTACTTATTATGCAGTACATACTTTTCTTCAGAAATTTTCTTAAGAAAGTTAAGTATCTTATCTTCAATACCTGCCCTATCTAGCAGGACTTCATATCCAAGTGCAAGTCCTGTTAAGAAGCTTCCCGGAACTAAATTCTTCTCAAAGTCGCTCATGCTCATGATATGTATGTCAAATACGGAATCTTTAGCTACTTTACGTAGTTCTCTAGATGTTTTTAGCTCAAGTTCAAATTTTTCCTTCTCGCTTACTTCTCTACTAACTATTACAAGTATATCTATGTCATCTCCCTTACCAAGGTATATGCTACTTCCAAATAGTATGATACCTACAACATCTTTCCCTAGTATGTGCTCTACTGTCCTCACTATCTTTTCATAAAATTCTTCTTTCTCTGAGGTAACTCTCGACAATTTTGACCACCTTTGAAGCCCTCTCAATTGCTTCTTTAGCAACGTCGGAATCTATAAACTCGTCTGGTGACACAACTCTGCCTCTTAGCAGGAACGGATATCTGCTTCTCGTGTAGTACTCTGTGAACCAGCCCAAGGCATCGACAATTTCCTCAAACTCAGGCTTCCACTCCGACTCGAAAACTCTCACAAACACTGATGCAAGCCTTAGACCACGATTGTAGACATACTCTCTCTTAGCCTCAACCATTGCCTTTACCGCTTTCTCAACACATTGCTGAGCATGAAAGACAGCCTCTGGATAATCTCCTTCCTGAAATGCTCTGCGAGCGCGCTCAAGGTCCTTTAAAGCCTCTCGAAAGAACCTACGGGCAAACTCCTCATAGAAACTCACATTTACCACCTACCTGCCACATAAGCACCGGCCACACAAATAAGCTCCATCAAGATAGCACATGCAGACATGTTATGAAGACTTCCTCAGGTCAGACATGTTAAACATCTTGACAAAGAACATTAACGTACTCTTCAACTTCTCCTTAATCTCTGCAACTAATTTTCCGTCTACTCAGGAAGAAATCTGCGAACCTTCACACAATATGAAAGACCTCGTTCAATAGATGTGCTCGTATCGTGTAGGCTCTCATCTATGTTTGGAGTAGCTGCTGTGTTTTCCTAAGTAGCTGTTCAATGTGTGGTAAGCTCACCTTAACGTGGTCTACCGTTAGTGCAGCCTCGTGAAATCCCCATACATGTAGGTCATAAGCTACACACCATGCAGTGTTTATGATCTGCTCATTAAGCCTCGTAGTCAGGGTCTTAGCCGCTCTGGACAGTAACCTTGTCCACCAGCGGCCTTCTTTAAGTGCTTCCTCAGCTCCAGGAATGTTGTACTTAATTGCAAGTGCTTTAATACATTCTTCAGCTACCTTATACAGTCTTTCACTTGCCTGAACAGGATCACCTTTCCCTAGGTACATCTTAGCCTCATCCAAGAATCTTAATGCTAGTTCTAGATGCGCTTTAGCCACATCTTCAGGATCCAGTCTAAGTTCCTGAGAGAGAACTCTAAGCACAAATTCATGAAGATCGAGACTCCTCTTCTGGCTTCTTCAGCCACGCTCCTGGGGACATATACTATCTCTGCCACGTAATCTTAGTACCTAGGACAGATATATGGACTCGCTAGCCTTAGGACTAGGTGGATTCGCTGACAGGAAAATTGAAAGAGTGGACACTGCTACTGTATCACATTCATAGTGATATGCATAACGTTAGACGTCAACACGTATCCTGAACTTCTTTTGAATTCAGTAGGTAAGTTCTACCGTAGCCTCATCTATTCGCATGGTCGATTTCTTCAAAGGCTTTTCTAATTTCGTTTATTATATCTTCATTACCTGCTAAAAGCTTTCCATAGCTTAGAATTTCCTTAACTATCCTTGCCTTTTCCTTAGCCATTTTTAGTATTTCTTCACGGGTGTATACTCTAGGTTCGATATCTATCGGTAATGAGGGATCAATGAACTCTGTTAGCCTATCGATAAATCTCTGCGGCACGTTATCGCAGATTATAATAATGTCAGCATCAGAGAATGCGGTGTAGTCTCCTCTAGCTAATGAACCGATTAGTATAACAGCGTATGCTCCCTTCTCTACACATTTCTTAGCATATTCTCTGAGCTTCTCAAGGACCTTATCGTATTCAAGTTTGAAGAATTTTACGTCTACAGTACTCGACGATCTCTTCTGCATATCTAACTGCTCTCTCAGCATCTTCACGTGTATAATAGTCTAAGGGAGCTCCCTCTGGGTGAGCGTTCGGATATCTTGTAGGTATGTAGTGTCTGTCCAGCTCTTTTGCCCTATCTATAAGCTCTCTTGGAGGCTTATGCTCTTCAGGTAGCTGCTCAAGCATCCTAGATATTGAATGACCCCAGACCTCAATCCCAAGCTTCTGATATAGTGCCTTCACAGCCTTTTCAGCTGCTTGCTGAGCAGCAAAACATGCCCACTCATAGTCACCCATAGTGATGGACTTCTTAGCATGTTCAAGATCCCTCAAGGCCTGTCTAAGCCAGTCAACAGCCCTGGATACCATGCTAGCTGTAAGACTCGTTATTGTATATTTCACACTTCATTGCTAGCTTTGACTCTCAGGGATCTGATTTCAAGAATTCAAAACTGCACATCCTGCACGATTGATAAATTCAGGCCCTACCCTGTGCTCTACATGGGATCTTTCGATGAGGTAGAGCTGCTAAGAAGAAGGGCATATGAGTTTTTTAGACATGCTCAAGATGCGTTAAGTCATAGAGAGTTCGATCTTGCCTGCTTCTTTGCCGAACAGGCAGCTCAGCTCCGTGCTAAGTCACCTATACCGAGGACGCATGGCCTACGTGAGCTGTTGGAACTCATCCTGAAGGCTCTACAAGACTTGCTGAAAGGCGAGAAGATAATGTACATTCGAGAGTCGCTGGAGCGTGAAAGACAATGGCTTAGGACACTTGAGGAAGCTTACACGATAGCACGGTATGGGTTGAGGACATACGATCCTGAAGAAGCTAGGCACTGTGTCGATCTAGCGAAGACTCTTATTGAGCTTCTCGATAACATTGAGGAGAAGGTCTTTAGTAATGAACGATCTCGCAATTAGGGTACAGACTTGGCTTCTTAAAGAGATTCTCCGCTGGCGTGAATATCTACCGTATCTAGTTGAGGCCATAAGGAAAGTCTTGGGTAATAATGTTGAGATATATGTCTTTGGATCTGCTGTAGAGAATCGTCTCACAGTGAATAGCGATATCGATATTGCAGTCATAATGGAAAAAGTTCCAGAGAGAGCAAGAGACCGTGCTAAGATACTCGATGAAATATGGAGAGAACTTGAGACAAGGGGAGTACCCTGGTGGTATCCTTTCGAAATACACCTAATGACAAGACAAGAGATGAAACGTCTCAAGAAAGGAGGAGCAAAGTTTGTAAGAGTTGAAGACTTGATGCCCAGCTAGAAAATCCTACGTTATGAGAATATCGTAGGAAAATTGTTCAACAAATTGTCAATTCCTTAGACAACCCGTGAGAACCGGCAAGCAAATCACTACTAAGTACTTAGTAGTTTTATCAGTATATGTCTAATGCTGGGATATGCCATGAGTAATGCATGTCTGTGCTTAGATCCGACTCTGGGCTGTAATGTTCTCTTTGTCTCGTCTCCCTACCCGGGACCGTAAGTGTAGAGAACACTTGAAGGACAACAGTGAGCAGTCCCTTCAAAACTAATGATGTACGACTAAGATCACCGAAGTACCTATGCTTACCGTATACATCAATTTCAGGAAGCAGTAATAGAATTCTGTGTTCATGTTCGGAAATTATATAACGCATCTTGTGCCTTTGTGAACAGCGGGTATTATGCTCAGTATCCTGTTATAATACACATGCGGTATCAGGACGTATCTTGTACTAAGATTGTTGCCTCTCTTTAACCACCTTCTTCCTAACTTCTGCTCTCACAAGTGTTGCATAGATGTGTAGTTTCCAAGCCTCTGGTCTATCACCATACTCTAGCACAGCCTTTCGTGCAAGTTCAAGAAACTTGTCTGCTTCCTCTGGCGTGAGTTCGTCTCTGAGACTCTTCTCGAAGAGTTCTCGAAGTCGTTCAAGCTCCTCTTTCGACAATAGGCTAGTTCTAGAGCTTAACTTTCTCTCAAGCTCATTAAATCGTGTGTCAACTATGTCAAACCTCTCGTTGATCTGTTTAAACTGATGCTCAAAGTGTCTAAGCCTTTCCTTAATCCATGTAACATCCTTCTCAACTTGACTGAGCCTCTGTTCAACATGTGCAACACCGTTCTCAACTCGGCTAAGCCTCTCCTCAAGCTGTGCAACTCTACTCTCAACCTGAGCGAGTTTATACTCAACGTGATTAAGTCTATGCTCAATCTGTGTGACTCTACTCTCTAACTGTCCAAGCCTGTGTTCAATAGCCTCAAATTTTCTGTCAATTTGCTTAAACCTCTCGTCAATTTGTTGAAATCTCTCGTCCATGAGTCTAAACCTCTCGTCAATCTGCGTGAACTTCTTGCCGAGCCAGTACGCAAGTACGGCTACCGATGTCACTACTGTCAACACGGTGCTCACAATGTTGATTACTAACAATTCGACTGTCACTGTAATGTAGTCTTAATTGAATATCCTAATATTCTCTTTGACATTTCCAAGGTCGCACAATTCGAGACCTTTCATCAGAGCAATCTTGGACACACCTAGTGTTTACCCAAAGCCACTACAGGGATCTGTCGCGCTTCAGTGACGAAGACCTCTGACAGTTAACATAATGAGTAAGCATAGGGCCGGCACTTCCCGGCCTTGAAATGTCATCTTCCTCCTGAATGAACACAACACGTTCTGTATCTCTCACGATCAGTCTCTTTGTTATGTGTAAATGTGTACGGGGTTGTTAAGGAAAGTTAGAATTACATTGTTTTATTATTGTCTTTTTGTTTTTGGTATTGTGCATATAAATATTGTTATGTCGTCGCTGTCGTTAATGTATTCGTGTGGGACATTGGGTGGTATGTAGATGGCGTATCCTTCGCTTACTTCATATTCTTCGTCTCCAATTTTTACTCTGAGTCTTCCTTTCAGGATGAATATCTCATGTTCCCATGGGTGCTCATGTCTTGGAATGACTCCACCTGGATCAACTTCAAATATGCGCATCAGGTATGTAGGTGCATCTTCTTCACCTATCAGGACTCTCATTCTGACTTTTGTGTTTCCAGGAAATGGGTACTGTGGAGCAGCTTCAAGGTAGTGAATTATCTTTGGCTTGTCCATATGTTGAAGATGTCTGGTCTTGACTTAATGAAGCGTTTCGTCTAGAGGGATAGAAATGCTATAAAGGTGTGAGTTCCGGCGTGCATGAAGCCCACGGTCATTGACCCCTGGGCTACAGGGGTCTCCCGTGGTCTATGCGGTTGTTTGAGGCGCGTTGTATATTAGCGTTTCTTCACGTTGACTTTACCTGACTTTTGACCCTACGGGAACTTCGTCAGGATTGTCCACAGTCAGGAGATATGGCTTACCTTCAACATCTGCTGCAAGTAACATGCCCTGAGACTCGATGCCGAAGATTTTTCTAGGCTGTATATTTACGAGAACGACAACTTTCTTACCAACAAGGTCTTCAGGTCTATACCTCTCTGCAATACCTGCAACTATCTGCCTAACTTCACCACCAACATCAACTTCGAGACGCAGCAGTCTTCTAGAACCTTCGACACGCTCAGCCTTGAGAACCTTCCCAATCCTGATGTCTAGTCTTGCAAAATCGTCATATGTAACGTACTGTGACATGTACCAAGGTGTACAGCACAGCTAATTAAACATGTACCACTACAGCTCACCTCGCTCCTTCTCAAGTATCCTCTTCAACGTGTACATTATTATCCAGAGCTTCGCAGCCTCATACCTACCCTCCTCTCTAAATATCCTATCTGCAATCTCCATAACTCTATCAAGCTTACTGAGATCAATTTCTTTAGGATTCTTCTCTTTAATCTCTTTCAAAACTTGACGAATAAACTCAGCCTCCTCAGGAGTCAGAGGATTAGACATTGCAGAAAGAATATTAGCAATTCTCTCAGCTTCTCTAATAAGATAATCTCTTTCCTCCTGTGTAAACAGCTCCTTCATAGATAAGAAATCTATCAAATTACTATGTAAAGCACGTACAAAAGATACAGCACCAGAAACACCACGCCTCAACTCTTCAAGCTTCTTATCAACTTCACTAAACTTAGCATCAACTTGCATAAACCTCTCACTCATATCATTACGCAACCTGCCAAGCTCATCCTCTAGTCTTCTAAATTTTTCACTAAATTCCTCACGCATCTGCCTAATACTCAGCTCCACCTGTTCAAATCTCTTATCTATTCTACTGAACTCATCATCGATTTGACTAAACCTATAATCAAACTGTCTAAGTCTCTCCTCTATCGAGTCAAGTCTCCTCTCGATGTGCTCAAACCTCATGTCAATCAATCTAAATTTTCTATCAATTTGCTTGAATCTCCTCTCAATCTGTTCAAATCTCCTATCAATTTGCTCAAACCTCTTATCAATCTCTAGAAACC
>CAYPXK010000095.1:0-4324 GCA_964414695.1 uncultured Thermoproteaceae archaeon
ACATGTCCGATAGCAAAGTCCTCACATTTTACTTATCGTACCTAATTGAAAGAGGTCTAGACATAACTCAAGGTGTCAGAAAAGTCATAGAGATGAATTATGTAAAATCTGCACTTAATACTGGAATAATTAGAACATTCCCCTCGGGTAGGGCCACCGTAGTATCTACATCTCACATAGTTGAGAGAGAACCACATAAAATGTGCTACTATAGGCTGTTTCATGCAAAGTACGAAGATATTGACATATTCATGTCGTCTACACTTGTGTACTATATGAACTATGTAGACATATCAGATTGTATGAAAAGATTTGTAATAAATCCAGTTCCAACAATGCAGTTTATTTACGCAAGACAGATAGATTAGTGATATATAGTTTCGCAGACTCTACATCTTCCACCACTCTTTTCACAGGAAAATACCTTCACATTAATATTGTTCTCTCTAAATCTCTTGACTATGAGGTCTCTCATGAACTTAGACCTTACCAGTAGTATTAGCTGAATATTTTTCTTTTCACACCTTTCGATTAATGTATCACAGACACGCTCTATGATAGTGTCATCTATATATGAATCAAAATCATCGACTATTAACGTGCCACCGTTATTCAACGACTCCAACTCTGTGAACAAGTATAGTAAGTTTATGAAACTTGTCCCTAGGCATGATACAGGAAGCTCCTTCACTACATCTTCGAGAACATATTCATCTAGCTTCTCTAACTTTCTAAGATCAAGCAGTACTTTGTCATTCAATACTTTTGACAAGTCTTCACTTACGTTATACTTAACGTGTGGATTAACAAACATTTTTCTCACTATTTTCATATAATCATTTTCTATCATTGGTTTGAACGAATACTCAACACCTGTCCTAAAACCGGATATTATGTGTATATTATTTTCAAGTATTTTTGGAAATATTTCCTGATACAGTATTATAAATAGCTCCTTGTCGAACACTGTTACTCTGGGATATACAACTCTCACGTTGTATATGCTGTGTGTCAGGTAATGTGCCTCAAATTTAATACTGTATTTTCCTATTGTATGCTCTTTAACAACATATGAAAACATTGCTTGAAGCATCTCTCCCTGAGGAATTTTTGTTGACTCGACTTCGATACCTGTTGTTAATGTCCCATCACTGACCGATAATGTTAACGATATGTCAAATTTTATATCTTGATTAATAAAAGGAATTTTAAGCTTGCCTTCAAGTGCTACCTTTATCCTTTTGTCAACGTCTCTATTTGGCAACATCTCCTCTATAGATGATACTGAGTAATCTGGCTCGCGAAGTGGAGGATCCAGTAGATATGTTTTCATTATGAGCTTTATTGCATGCACTATAGTGGATTTTCCAGTACCTGAAGCTCCATATATGATATTATACTTTGAGAAGTTCAGCTCCTGTGCATCTTCAATACACTTAAAATTCTCGATTACTAGTCTAGTCAGCACGTATCTGCACGCACATTTAGCAGATTAATATACAGTACGCAGACTTTCCATAATTCTATCTCTGCCTTGCTTTTACAGTCTCGATATACCTCAAGAGATCGTGAGCCACGAGCATGACATACCTTGATATTGTATCTCGCGTATTAGTTATGTACTGCATAAGTTCAGGACCTCCAAGCCTCTTCATGAACTCGAGCATGTTCTCAAGTTCGATTAATGCGTACATTGCGTCTCGAGATATGACACCTTTCTGGTACAGTCTTTCTGCTACGTCCTTTGCAGTTCCACCGCACTCTGCCTTCAGGATGTTTCTACATATGAAAGAAGCAACATCTATTGCCAACTGCATGGTTGCACATACCTTCCATACATATCTGTAACCTCCTTCAGGTCTATCAAGCATGCAGCAGAGTTGAAGAAGTGCATTAACCCTATTTTCGGCTATGAGGATGTCCCTGGATAGTGGTCTTGACATGCTGTACTAGCATTTTCATCGGAGTTGAAATTTATTTTACTAAGGTATGTAGTTTGTAAGAAGTCTTGTTCTAAAAGATATGTCGTACAGTTTATTAATATCTTCAAGGAAGACCCATTCAGACCCTCATGGAAATTGACCTTAAAGGCATCTCAGAACGTGTAATTACACAGACGATACTGCGATACGGCATGAACAAGCTTCTCGAAGTGTCCTGTGTAGATGTTGTAATCGTAGGTGCCGGCCCTTCAGGAATGGCATGCGCATACTACCTCGCTAAAAATGGTGTAAAGACCCTTGTCATCGAGAGGAGACTATCTTTCGGCGGTGGAATTGGAGGCGGTGGAATGTTAATTCCTGCAGTGGTTGTTCAGAAGAAGCTTAAAGACATACTAGAGAAGGACTTCAAGATAAGGTACATAGAGGACGAGCATGTGCTTGTTGTTGACCCTGCAGAACTCATTGCAAAACTAGCAACAGCAGCAATTGAGGCAGGTGCAAAGTTCCTACTTGGCGTGACAGTGGAAGACATACTCACAGATAAGGAGAGGAGACGTGTAACAGGCGTCGTAGCTAACTGGACTGCTGTACATATGGCAAACCTGTGGGTTGACCCACTGTTCATCCGTGCACAGGTTGTAGTTGATGCTACAGGACATGAAGCATCAGTCGTCAAGCTAGCTGCCAAGAAGCTGAACGTGAAAATTGAGGTACTTGGAGAGGGACCTGCAATACCTGAAATAGCCGACGAACTTGTCGTTAAGTACAGTAGAAAAGTTGTTCCTGGTCTCTACACCACAGGTATGGCAACCGCAGCAGTGTACAAGCTTCCAAGGATGGGACCAATATTTGGAGGAATGATATTATCAGGTAAGAAAGTTGCAGAAGATATAATTAGGGAACTTAGAGAACAGAAAGAAGAGTCTTCTAGGGAGATCGCCGTTCAGCAATAATTCTAATAATAAATGTTAAACTCGTAAGTATACATATACAGATTCCGCATAAACCAGAGGGCGGTACGTTCGTTTTCAATGCAATAAGAGTCGACAACAGAAGTGCTATAAACACTGTTACTGTTGAGGTTATTATCATTTCACGAATTCTAAAACGTGCCTTAGCTAAGACTGTTCCTGGTATCATCAATATTGCATAACTGACGAAGAGACCTACAATGTACACACATGCAAGTACAGCAATTGATATCAATATTGAAAGTAGGTAAAGTATTGCCCTCGCAGAAATTCCTGTTGATAAGGCATATTCCATGTCGTATGAAACTAGTATAAATTCTCTATAGTAGAATGTGTAAAGCGTACAACAGACTAAGCATATTATGAAGAGCATGAACATGTCTTCAGGTGTCGTAAGCAAGATGTTTCCTGTTAGGAAGCTCCACATTCGTGCTATCATATAGCCGGGCAGTAACGCCATGAAGAGAGCAGCAATGCTGAGGGTGAGAGCGAAGACCAGGGCTACTATCAGCTCCTTCTCTTCGTGTTCCCTGATGCTGGTAAGTGCTGCACATGTTAGAATGGCGACAAGAAGTGAGGTTATCCACATATGTAGTTCGGAGACGTTTATGTGAAGCATATTGGATATGTATAAGAGTATTGCAAGTCCTGCAAGTACTGCGTGAGAAATTGTAACTACTAGAAATTCTGATCTTGATATTGATGCATAAGTAGAGGTATATCCAGCGATTAGAGATAATAGTACAGATATTGTTAGAAGTTGAATAAGTAGACCAATGTTCATTGTTTAGTCACCCCTTAAGCACAGTACGGTGATCTTCCTGGAAGGATCTTCCTATCCTCTTCAGGATAGTGTAGTTTAAGCTTATTCATGTCCTCGCTTATTCTGGCACTGTAGAATCGTACACGTCCCTTGTTGACAAGTAACACATAGTCTGCCCACTCTATGGCGATATTTATGTCATGTGTGACGAGTAGCACAGTCTTTCCTGATGTAACCAGGTTTCGTAGAAGACGTAGAATTTCGAATTTTCCTACCTCATCTACATTGCTCAGAGGCTCATCAAGCAGAAGTATGTCAGGATCCTTAACTAATGCACGTGCTAGCAGAACCCTCTGCTGCTGACCACCACTTAGGTCTGAGAAGAATTTATCCAATATGTCCTCAATGCCAAGCTCATGTGATACTGTCTCTACGACTTTATCGACATCTGACGATAACACTGTTCTCGGGGGCTTAATTTTCTCTAACATTCCTGAGAGTATTACATCACGTACCGTTATTGGAGTCACATAGCTTATTACGTCACGTTGAGGGACATATCCTATCCTGATCTTTATGTCTGCAGGTATCTTCCTTGATACATCTTTTCCAAATATCAGAATTTGTCCACGCGATGGTTTAATTAG
>CAYPXK010000096.1:0-13904 GCA_964414695.1 uncultured Thermoproteaceae archaeon
TACGCGGTCCTGAGATCTTGAGTAAATGGGTTGGAGAGAGCGAGCGAGCCATACGTGAAATCTTCAAGAAGGCTAGGATGGCTGCTCCATGTGTCATCTTCTTCGACGAAATCGACGCAATAGCACCGGCAAGAGGACTAAGACACGACTCGAGTGGTGTCACCGACAGAATAGTGAACCAGCTACTTGCAGAGATGGATGGCATAGCACCACTGAAGAATGTGGTCGTGATTGCAGCCACGAATAGACCTGACATACTTGACCCAGCATTACTAAGACCAGGAAGATTCGACAGAATAATCTACATACCACCACCTGATGAGCGTGCAAGATTCGAAATCCTGAAAGTACACGTCAAGAAGATTAAGGTTGCAGACGAGGTAAAAGAAGGAGACTACAAGTACCTGAGAGACTTAGCAAAAAGAACAGAATACTACACAGGTGCAGACTTGGCAGCTCTCGTACGTGAAGCAGCAATGCTCGCACTTAGAGAATCAATAAAGGAGGGTAGAGTAAAGCCCGTCGAGATTAGACACTTCGAAGAAGCACTGAAGAGAGTACAGCCATCACTAACCCCAGAACAGGTTAGAAGATACGAGGAAATGGCTAAAGAACTTAGAAGAGTAATATCAGGAGGCTAAGCCTACTTCCTCTTAATAATTTTGAGCCTCCTCTCTTCGCAGACCTTTACAACAAGCTCTCTAACATCACGGTCCACAGATTTCCAATGTATTATGACACCATTAACTTCAGGACCTGTCCTAACTATTGCATCACTAACATTTTCTAGACTAGGTTTAACATACTTTGGAATTGTATGTCCAACATCATACTCTCCATTAAGTACATGATTAGTAATTGTCAAATAATGAAGATCTCCAATATTTACATAAATCTCCCTCCCGTCATTTCTCAGTAATGTATCGAACTTCTCAATTATGTAACTTAATAAATGTATAAACACCTCATGACATTTCTCGTCAAGCCACTCACTTGGCGTAGATCCAACTTCTATGAAAGTTACATACATATCGACACTAGGTCCGTGATGTGTCGCTTCCATTGCTACATTATATTTCTCGTTAATTTTCATATCTAGCGCAAGTTTATGCATTAATCTAATTAAATTCGAGTTCAGTCTCGCATCGCATAGTGATACCTTATTATCAATGCCTCCGTACTCAGCTTTTAACCAGTTTCCACTTGTATGAACCGTAAGTAGTGGTCTAGGATTCTTCATCTCATGTCTACTTACACATATGATATACCTTACTTCCGATAGTTCAGGTATCTTTTCCTTAAGTTCTTGAACATAGTCTATGAACGGTAGATCACGTACTTTATCATATAGTATCTTCACGTTCTCTAACTCGTATAATGTCAGTTCCTGTAGGTCTTTAACTAACCTAAGTTTGTCTGTTTTAGAAAACTTTTGAAACACATTCTTTGAAAATAAGTCAGTCTCAGAGAAGGCTATTAATAGCATGTTTACCACCCTTCCCTGAATGGCATTAGGTAGTGTATATGCCTAGGAGTTTATCTAAGCTCAGTTCTATTACTACTGTTGGATATGTGAAACCTACATCCTCAAGAACTTCAGGATGAACTTCTCCAACATAACCAACCTCTACGTTGTTCACAAGAACTTTCGCGGTTCTTTCTGGAATCAGACCAGGCACAGTAGTTCTCTCGTATGTAAACTTCACTCCTAGCACCTTTGCAAGAGTCTTCAATGTTACAAGTCCATCTGTTAAGGTGACTTTTCGCCCTGTTATTAATAGTCCAATCCTCTCTTCCTGATAGAGAGCGCCATCTCTAACAAATGCAACTTCTCCAATATCAAACAGTTTTAATTGCTCAGAAATGTATGCTTCGTTTTTCAAAGCATACTCCAACAAGATAGGCCATATGCATGTTCTTACACAGTTAAATAGCTCACTCTTAGGATTAAGTAGCTCAATAACACCATTATCCTGTTTGCATTTCTTTAATAACTCTCGTGAAGTCAATATATATGTCATAACTTCGTTAAAGCCAAGTCCTATAAGTGCTTGTCTAATAAGCTCAACAAATCTTGAACGTGTAGACTTTCTACCATGTACAGCCTGTGCAGGATATTCTGGAACAACATTATAGTAACCATATGCAATTAAGACATCCTCAACAAGATCAACAGGATGTAGGACATTTATTCTAAATGGCGGTACTTTTACAAGAACTTCACTATCGCTTACTCTCTCAACATCATGACGAGACATTAGCAAGTATTTCTCAACACTATCAATTGAGAAGTCTATACCTGTCAACTCTCTAATATAGTTTAGGCTAAGATTTACATTCCTATATTCAAGCAACTTATTTTTGATAACACTTCCATAGTCTGCACGTATTTCAGGTATTTCAATGATTTTACTCTTACTTCGCTCAGCTATGTTATATATCAGTACTCTCATTGTGTCCATAGCGTATCTTAAATCTATTGCTGTAACATCTATCATTATGTTCTTAGTATCTGGAGTAACCTTGTGTTCCTCAGAGTTTAATATTGGTATTATCACAAGAATTTCTCCTGTGCTATCGACAATTATGGGAACCTTGTCCTCATATAGTGCTAAGTTTCCATATTTCTGACCTTTCTCTGTCTTTTCTAGAACCTCTTTTCCACTCATCTTCGTGTTATAGCCAAGTGGTGTGTAGAATACTTCCGTTACTTTACATAGTTTATATGTTATTGGAAACTTTATTTTATCGGCATCGTATAGACCTATTGCAAAGTATTTTCTATCTCTACCATATGTCTGATGAAGCTTTTCTTGCAGCTGCATTAGCTGTCTGATTGCCTCATCGTCAAGCTCAACGTCACGTACAATACAGGTCAGTATGTATGGCCTATGTGGAACATTCTCAACCTGAAGTGTGTAAGTTCCATATTTTACATCTAGCTTAGGCGCACCAAGCTCAATCTCTAGGAGGCCTTTTAATGTGCGTGCAATGCCCTCAACGGAGAATAGGTCAGGTCTATCATGCGTTACCTCGAGCTGGATTTCATCTTCCGTGAATTGCTCTATTTCACCTTTGAGTCTTGACAAGATCTGTCTTAGCTCTTCGTGACTTAGCTTGGTTCCTACAAGTTTCTCTAGATCGCTCTTTCGAAACGTAATTACAGTCACGGCAGTTCTCCATCCCTAAACTTCAGTTATATACACTTCTACTCACTACAGTAGACCAACTCCATGAAGTGTAAATGCGATAAAGCTCGTAACAACAGGAAGTGTGAAGTTGTCCTCAATGCCGTATGCTTCTCCAACTACTGCAGCTATGGAGATTGCTAACGCGGCTATAGGGTTCACATGTAGTAAAGACAATGATGTGAATAATGTTGCTGCACCAGCTGCAGCTCCCTCGATTGTCACAACACTTCCAGGAATTCTATGACGACCAATGTGTGCGCCTACTAGTCCACTTACACTGTCATATATTATGAGTGTGAGAATTCCGTAGAGTACAAATCTGTTAAATAGAACATATGAACATAAGACGCCTACACAGCCCATTAGTATACCGATGAAACTGTAACGTCTTTCATAATCTCTTTCTGCAAGTTCGATAAGTTCTTTCAAATGATTTTCAACTTTAGCAAATGCTTGCTTCATATGTTGTACAATTGCTGTTGTTGTGGATATTGACTGTACTGACAGTAGGCTTCTGTTAAGAACCTGTCTTATGTTGTCTAGGTAGATACTGAACACCTGGCTAAGCACTTCGCGTTTAACATATGCAGCATATGCAAGACAGGTCACTACAGTCATTATGGCGTAATAGGCACCGACGGGGAGATACTTACTTGCTTCAGGCATTACGACAGGTAGTAGTAGTGGAACAGAGAGCAGTATATGAACGAGCTTTCGGAGAATAACCCCCTTACGGACTCTTAGCACCATCTTGACATTTCAATCAGCTTTATCACTGTAAAATCCTACTTTGGTCATCTTCTCTAGCTCATCTAGTGTAATTACATATAGTTCTATTGTAACATCACTTCCTAGACATATCTTATTTATAAGTCTACGATCAATATCTTTTGCTGCTTTGTTAGATCTTATGCATAGTGTCGCATCATCAATATATGTACTCTTTCTTATGATTATTTTTCTACTATTCGATGGTCTCAGGAGCTTTGAGCCTTGGCAAAGTACGAAATCACATTCAGAATTTACACATATTTTAACTACGACTATTGAATCGTCTCTCTTGAGAGCATTAACAAACTCCTCATCGAGGTCCGCGAGTGCCTTATCTGCACTGCAGGCAACTATGCAGGTTCCACGTGGCGTCACTTCTGGGTCTTTAGTTATCTCAAGAGTGTTCTCATGCTGTGCAAGAATGTTCGGATGACCTTTTGCACGTATTACGACGTGTCTTATAGGCATCTTCGCAGTCTTGAACGGTCATAACCTTAATTTAGGTCAGTCACTTACCTGATGTAGCTATGGCAGTGATAGAGTGCACAGTGGGATCTCTTAACCTCCTTGAACAGCTTTATAAGGCAAGTACACTTGACCTAGTGAGAAGATTCTCTGCGAAGAAACTTCAGGAGGACAGATATCTACTGCCTCCTGATAAGCTTCCATGGGTCTCAGCTATTGACCTAGGTAGCGAGTACGCGATTGTTAGCGGCACAGGTACACTATGTATAAGATCTGTAGAGGTTGTTCCCAAAGAACTCTCCAGCCCTGTCGAGATCGGACTAGGCTTCCTAATACCGCGAAGCGATAGAGAGTACGTATGTGTTGGTGCTATAGTGACAGGTCGCTCAAAGATTGTCAAATGTAGGACAAGGATATTCTCTGTACCTTTTGATCTGTGGGATTTTCCGAAGGTTGTCGAGGTACCCTCAGTGATCGTGGTGGGTCCTGAAATTTGTTCTTCACAGGGCCCATTCTCTGTACGTGTTGATCTTGAGTGTGTTTCTCTTCTTGCTCCTGACATTGTCCCTAGACTATCATCAGTAAAGGTTAGGCATCTCTTCGTGATAACGGACCTTGTTTCTATTGTAGGCAAAGTAAAGATTAGGGTTGACCTGAATTCTGTGTGCTATATGTAGGACAGTGCGTGAACAATGAGAAATCTTTATATCTCAATACATACCATGGTAACTTAGGGTTCGAGCTCGTGAGTGAGAAGTTAAACAATGTTGACGTTGATCAGCTCCTAGAGTCTCTACTCGGAAAGGAGGAGACCCCAATAGAGTCAACGTTAGTGAAAGAGCAGACGATAGTGAGAATAAGGTTAGAGAAACGTAGAAGACACGTTGTCACTGTAATAGAGATAGATGGAGCAGACGCCAAGAAGCTCGACATTGAGAGCCTAGCTAAGGAGCTAAAGAGAAAACTTGCTGCAGGAGGAACCGTACATGACAACGTTATCGAGCTTCAAGGCGATCACAGATACAAGGTTAAGAAGATACTGACAGAAATGGGTTTCAACCCAGATAACATTCTAATAGACGAGAGCGTTCACGAAGCATAACGATAAATGAGCTACATTCAGGAAGCAGAGAAACTGCTTCAGCAAGCCGTAAATGCTGAGGACTTACGAGAGGCTGTAAAGTTGCTTAAAGATTCTATATTAATACTTCTTAAAGGCTTTTACAAGACTGATAATGTAAAGGAGGCCTTGTTAAAATATCTGCAGGACATTGTTAAGAGTCGTGAATACGTACTTGCACTATATATTCTCATTCCGCTCTTTGTCGAATCATTTCCGGACGTCTTGAAGGATGCTCCTGAGGACATTGTAAGACTCTACTTGTCTAACATGATTGTCCTATATGAGAAATCTCGTCAAATCCTTGGGATAATGTAAATGCCGGGGAACAGTTTTGGATTACTATTCAGGATAACGACGTTTGGGGAATCCCACGGACCTGCGATAGGTGTCGTAATTGATGGTGTTCCTGCTGGTCTTCCACTGACTTCAGACGATATCTATCAGGAACTTAAATTAAGGAGACCAGGTACAAGGTTTACTAGTCCAAGAAAAGAGCAAGACATTCCTGAAATTCTTAGTGGAGTATTCGAGGGAAAAACAACAGGCTCGCCCATTGCGATAATTATACGTAATGTTGATGTTGATTCAAGACCCTACGAAATCATCAGATACAGACCTCGTCCTGGTCATGCAGATCTGCCATATGTGATGAAGTATGGATGGGACTGTTGGGACTACCGCGGTGGAGGGAGGGCAAGCGCACGTGAGACAGCTGCACGAGTTGCAGCAGGTGCAGTCGCTAAAAAGCTGCTCTGTGCACAGGGTGTAATTGTTGTAAGTTACTTGAAGTGTGTTGGCGATGAGTGTATTGATGAGCGACCTGAAAATGTTGAAGACGCCCTAAGGGCCCGTATCTCGCCTCTCAAGGTTCCATATCCTGAATATGAGCAGAAGTTTGAGAAAATAATTCAGGAAGTTCAAGCTGCAGGAGACAGTGTAGGAGGATGTGTTGAGACGTTAGTATTCAATGTACCTCCTGGTCTTGGTGAGCCAGTGTTCGATAAGCTTAAGGCTGACCTCGCTAAGGCCATGATGAGCATCCCAGGCAGCCTTGGTGTCGAGTTTGGTGAAGGAATAACATTAGCTAAGAAGAGAGGCAGTCAAGTCATGGATGAGTTAATTTACGATGGATTACGCGTGAGGTGGGTCAAGAATGTTCAGGGGGGAATCATCGGTGGACTAAGTACAGGGGAGATCATATACTTTAGAGTATATTTCAAACCAACTTCTTCAATAAGAATTCCTCAAAAAACTATTGACTTAAGAACATTAAAGCCCACAACCATACAGGTACAGGGAAGGCATGACCCATGCATAGCCATACGTGCTGTTCCTGTTGTAGAAGCCATGACTGCGATAGTGCTTGCTGACCATATGTTAAGGTCAGGTTATATAAGTGCTGACAGATTGACATTGAGAGAAGTGAGAAATGTCGAAAACTACTGGAACCTGTATAAAAAGTACAGCATCTGACACATCTTATAAAAGGCAAAATGTCAATCATGCTCCCTGTCATAGCAAATCAAGTGTCAGCGTTAGGTTAAAACTTGCAGCATTTTGTCAAGAGCTCAACGTAGTTATCTAACACTTTGACGAAGTGAGGAACGACACGTTTATAATCTTCTAGATTTTTCAGCTTGTCCACATGCCACTTCACCCGGCTGTTAAGGAGCTTGAGCAGATGGTTGCTGATAAGGAGAAGTATCGACAATTTCTTACTGAGTGGTTAAGATACTCCTGGAGATGGGCTCGTCAGGAAAAGTACAAGCTCGTGTTCAAGATTCAGGCAAGCATACTACATGCCATTAGGGAGAAACTTGACTCAATGGGCTTTGTTGAAGTTCTTCCGCCAATAATAGGCCCTGTCACGGACCCCGGCATTAGAGGTGCTAAGCAGGTCACAATAGACTTCTATGGAATGGAGTACAAGGTCATGAGCAGTGCAATACTGTACAAACAGTACATGGCTGCTGCACTTGGCAAGATATACTTTGTGAGTCCAAACGTTAGGTTAGAGCCGCTTGACAGTATTTACACAGGTCGTCATCTTGTAGAGTTCTTCCAAGTTGACTTGGAGATGTATAATGCAACCTATCAGGATGCTATGCGTGTAGCAGAGGAACTCTTCTGCTATGTCGTTAAGTATGTGAAAGATGTGCATGGCAAAGAGCTAGAGCAGGTATTTAATAGGCAGCTACCTGACTTTAAGCCACCTTTCCCAAAGTACACGTATCAGGAGGCACATAGAATACTGTGCACCGAGCTAAACTGCAAGTTTGAGTATGGCACAGAGATACCTTGGGAATGTGAGAAAGTTCTCTCAACAGTTCATGATACACCATTCTTCATAACAGAGTATCCACGAGGTGCGCGAGGATTCTACGATCGTGAAGATCCTTCAAGACCAGGAATCTTGCTTGATTTCGACATGCTCTATCCTGAAGGATTTGGAGAAGCCATCTCAGGAGCTGAAAGAGAGTATGAGCCAGCTAAGGTAATTGCAAGAATGCGCGAAAGTGGCGAAGATCCGAACAAGTACAGGTGGTACCTTGAGATGTTGAAAGAACTGTACCCATTGAAGACTGCTGGATTCGGCATCGGTGTTGAGCGATTAACAAGGTACATCTGTGGTCTCCGAGCAGTGTGGGAAGCAAGACCCTATCCTAAGGTTGCAGGCATAGGCCCAACACCATGATCTCAGACTTAGTATTCAAATTCGTAGCTTTCCACCTCAAGCTGCTTGGATACTTCAGGATACTCAGTGGAGCTAAGGAGTTTCTCAAGGATTATCCTGTTGCCGAGATTGCACGACGTGCACTGAAGGGACGTGAGGCAATTTACCCATTTGGTACATTGATGCAGTATGGAACAGCAATACTTGGCTCAACAGTATCCCTACCCAGGTATCCCAGGTTCCCAAGCTTAGACACGCACATAGTGCTTTTGCCCCCCGCCTTCACACCTAAGCGACTTGAGAAGATGGTAGATCTTCTACGTGAGCCAACTTTCGAAGATGTGGTACTTGACACTGAGATTGGCGGCTTCAAAGTGTCTATGCCTGTCGTTGCAGGAACAATGGGCAGCACAGATATTGCAAGTAGGACAGCGATAGCAATAGCGAAGGCCTGTGCTAAGATGGGTATAGTATTTGGAATAGGTGAAAATGTTGCAACAGTTCGAGGATACTCAAAACGCTTAACACGTGGTCATCCCTGCTTCAAGGAGAGGCTACTTGCATACTTGACAAATGTCGACAAGTATGGTGGCATAATAATTCAACAGAGTGTTGAAGATGCTTACGATGAGCTATGGAACAGAGTATACAGTGATAAAGACGTTGAACAGTACCTAGATGAGGGACTTATAGGATTTGAAATAAAGATAGGACAAGGTGCAAAACCTGGTCTTGGAGGCATAATTAAAATACCGAGAGAACAGGTAGAACGACTCAAACAGAAGTATCACATAGACCTCAAGGGAGATGAGAAATATGTAACAAGGTACAGTGTTCCAGGAACGTACACAGAGGATATTCTACGTGGAATGATAAGAAACATGAGGACAAATTACCCAAGGGTAAAAATATGGATAAAGCTTGGGCCATTCAAGGATGCCCTGAAGGTGATAAAGATAGCACAGGAGGAAGGTGCACATGCAGTAGTTATCGATGGCAAGGAAGGCGGTACAGCAATGGCTCCCTGTGTAGCTATGCAACACCTCGGCTATCCAACACTTGCAGCAATAGCATATGTTCGAAGAGCTAGACAACTAGGCTTCGACAAGATTAGCCTACTCGTTGCTGGAAGACTCTACGATGGTTCTCACGTAGTTAAATGTATAGCGCTTGGATGTTCAGGAATCTACATAGGTAGACCACTTGTAATTGCAGCACTTGTAAAGGGCGAGAAGGGCGTAATGAACTACCTGGAGACTGTAAAGGTAGAGACTCAGATGCTTGTGTCAGCACTAGGAAAATACGATATTCATGAAATATCTGATGAAGATGTTGCATCACTTGACATAAACATAGCTAGAGCACTCGGCATTAGATGGATATTCGATGTTCCTCAAGACATTTAGCGTGGCAAGACCTCATATTCGATACATTTAAGACATTCATCGAGGTACTTTGCAAATGTGAAATAATCTCTAACCCCAAGATCCTGCAACAGTATGTATAGGGCACCGTAGATTGCTCTCTGAGGACTATAGCCCTCGTCTACCTTATCCATTATGACCTGTATAAGCATATTAATATGAAGAAATATGTCAAAAACATTATCTTTACATAGGAGACCCTCAAGACAATCTCTCAAGCAATCAACATCAATCCTAAACTTAACTTCCTTAATATGCTCATATGATATCAACGTAACCACATTCTCTTTACCTAGACTAGCAATTGACATCTATCAGGTAAATATCTCTACATCGGTCTCTTAAATAGAATGATGTACATTTACTTGTTCTACAATAGAGAGAAAATTAAAAATATTCAGTGCTCGTGCCCTTCATCAACATTCAGCCAGAACTCCTCACATCATTTACGAGGTAGAAACATTGACGGAAGTAATAAAGGTTTGTGGCGGGCCCGCCGGGATTTGAACCCGGGACCTACGGCTTTCTGCGACCAGGCCGAGAGGAGCCTATTTGGACAGGTAGATGTTGGCTCCTCTCGGCCGAGCAGGTCTCCGCAGGCCGCCGCTCTATCCAGGCTGAGCTACGGGCCCTGTATCCGTCTTAGCAGTGATGTTACGAGTTTTAAGTTCGTTTCTCTAGGTGACTACTTTGACACCTAGGACGTTCCTGAAGTACTCAATTGCCTCCTGTTTTGTAACTCTCTGTTTACTACCTATCTTCTGTCTACATCTTCTCCTGTACATGACTCTATAGCCAGGTCTTGCTAATCTAACAGCGATGTCCATGCCCCATATTCCTAGGTTTGGATCGTACCTTGCGCCGGGTATCAATATGTGTTCACGAATTCCAAATGATACATTTCCCATATTGTCGAACTGTGACTCACGTAGCGTAAAGTCAACTGCCGCTAGTGCACGTAGGAGGAACCATATGGCCTTCGACCTTCTCAACGTAACGACGACTCCTATAGGCTCTCCCTTCCTGACACCCCACTCCTTTATCGACTTTCGTGCCTTCCTGAGGCTTGGAGTCTGCTCTGTGAGCTCTTCAAGCACCTTAGCAGCCTTCTCAAGCTTTTCTCCTGACGTTCCTACACCTATGTTAACAACAACCTTCTCAATGAATATTGCACGCATTGGGTGATCCATGACCCAGACGAACTTTCTCCAATCAATGTCCTTCCAGTGCAGCGTCTTCAAATCTATAGATGAAATGTCTATGACTGGCATGTTTTCAATCACCCTAAGAGACACTCTTTAAATACTTTCTCGCATCTCACTATTGAACATTAAATGACAACAATAGCCCTAATTCTAGCTGGAGGATTTGCAACGAGATTAAGACCTCTAAGTTATACAAGACCAAAACCCCTCCTATACATATTAAACAAGCCAATACTTGACTACATATTAGAATCAGTAATATTATCAGATGTAGATAAAATATACCTATCAATAAGATACATGGCAAACAAGATAATAGAACATGTAGAAAATACATGGAGTAAATATAGAGACAAAATAGAGTACCTAGTAGAGGATCGCCCACTAGGCGATGCGGGACCCTTAAAATTTCTTAAAAATGTAGCACTATCAGAAAATAGCACAATAGTAGTACTCAACGGAGACATATTCTCCAACATTGAGCTTAACGAAGTTCTTAGATTTCATAAAAAGAAGGGAGGAATTGCAACTCTCGTACTTACCAGAGTAAGTGGAGATCTCTCAAGGTATGGAGTAGCTACAGTGGATGCAGAACAGAGGATAGTTAGCTTTATTGAAAAGCCAAAAGATTACAAGTCTGAAGGACTTGTAAATGCGGGTGTATACATATTTGAACCAGAAATATTTGACTACATAGACTTCAGGACGGACAGACCAATGAAACTATCAATAGATGTAATTCCAATACTATTAAAACATGGCGATGTGTATGGATTCATACATGAAGGATACTGGTTCGACATTGGAACACCAGAAGACTACCTCAGGGCAAACTTCACGGCGCTTGAGTACCTATGCTCAAACGACAATGCCGAATGTATCAAAGGAGACTGTGAGGGAACTCTAAGAGAACCCTGCTTCATAGATGAGAACGTTCACATAAGCAAGGAAGCCGAGATTGGCCCATATGCTATAATACTCAGAGGCTGCAAAATCGGTCCCTCCGTACGAATAACAAATAGCGTAATACTTGAAGGAGTAACAGTAGAAAAAGGCTCCTACATAACAGGATCAATAATCGGAGAATACACATACATAGGAAAATGGGTAAGGATAGAAAATGGTACCGTAATAGGAGACTACACATACATAGCAGACAACGTATTCATTGCAAAAGGAACAAAAATCGGACCGCACAGAGAAATTAATGAAAGTATATACAAAGAAAATGTCATAATACCATAGAATCAAAAACAATTAGAGCACATAAATTTTCAACATTCATAATGGAGAACGAATATGCAATTTACTCGTGGCAGTGCTAATAGCGTTTCTCTACGCTACGTGTTTTTAAAGTTACGAAGAACGAAGACATATTAATGCATATTTACAATATGTTCATTGATCCGCACATGGATGACAAATACCTTACCATTGGCATACTTGTAACAACTGGATTGGCAATACTTACACCTGTAATAGCGTATCTACTACATATAATACCACTGGTGTAAGTTCTAGGGGAGGATTGCCATGGAGAAGAAGGAGTTAATCTACATGGTCGTAATCGTGATAATTACCTGTATAATAGTAGCTATAGTATTGGCTGGCATACTTGCATAATCATGTTTGTACGTGAAGCTAAGTTGTTTGGAATATTCATGTTGCTATACGTGATAATGCTCATCATACTACTAATACTGGGATATACAATATTCTAACTAAACTCTAACCAAACGTTGCAATCTTTTTAAATGCAACCACAATATGTTTCTTGACCCACGTATGGACGATAGGATAATCACCATAGGTGCATTCGTAACAATTGGATTAGTAATACTTGCACTCGTAATAGCATACCTGCTACACGTAATACCACTAATGTAGAGAAAGTATTGAAAAGTCTTGAGGTAAACATTGAATACTCTATTGAAATGTTGTATCAGAGTTGTGAAGATAATAGATGTTGATAGGATTGAGTTTTCTTAGACTTTTTACTAGTGCGTAAATCGGCTTTCTCCTTAATTTTCCTAATAACTTCAAGTGGTACAGATGGATACTCTCCATGTACTTCCTCCAGACTCATACCCCCCTAAGCAATTCAACTATGTAATGTACGGGGACATTGTAAGTTCAATAGATATTTCATACTATTCGCCTTTATATACTTTGTATAGCTCATTAGTTATGATATGTCTTAATGAGATGAGGGACAGATTATAGAATCTAGTGTTCTTTTGCTTTTGTAAGTATTAGATTTTTCATTTTTGTGTTTTTGTTGCCATTATCATTGCTGTTAGTATTAGTGCTGCCCCTGCTATCTGTATGGGTGTCATGACTTCTCCGAGCATAGCCCACGCGAATATTGCTGCGAATACTGGCTCTAGGAGGTAGATCAGTGCAGCAACCTCTGGCTGTACGTAGCGTTGTCCATATGCCTGTAGTGAGAAGGCTAGTACACTACATGTGATCGATAGGTACAGTATGTACAGTAGACAGGAAAGTGGTGGAACTGTGCTTGTGGTTAAGCTAATTAGGAGACAGGTTAGGGGAGGTATAAATTCGAAGAATGTGAATAAGAACACGTCTTCGGGATTTGCTTTTGAGACTAGTATCACCTGAGTAGCCCATGCAACTGCTCCAAGAAGTACTAGGAAATCTCCGAGTCCAAGGCCACTGCTCGGTGTTGTAAGTAGGTAGAGACCAGTTACTGCTAGTAGTAGCTCAAGTCCAAGACTTAGACTGTACCTTTTCTCAAACAGTGCAACGTAGAGATGTACGAAGACTACGTGAAGTCCTGTTATGAATGCTGAATTTACAGCCGTTGTAAGTCCAGTGCCCCATCCTTGAAGCCAGAGACCAAGAGTATATGCTATGCCTGTAGTTAAGCCATTTATAACATCACGTTTTGAAAAATTTCGCAACATCTTCCTAATGACATATGGAAATAGTACGAGTACCGCGAACAGTGTTCTATATCCAACGTATGTGAAGCTGTTGACCATGTTCATAACAATCTTAATCACTGGAAAGGATGAGCCCCATAGTAAT
>CAYPXK010000097.1:0-23073 GCA_964414695.1 uncultured Thermoproteaceae archaeon
AAATCTAACGATGATGACGCTTGTAAGGTCGGAACAGGATGAAGAGCTGGGCTAAGCTGACTCAGCAATGCGAGCCTTCCTCATTTAATCAGTACTCGAGAACATCATCACCAACACAACAACCCTTCCCACGCCTTTAAAATCTCGGTGATCGTGACGTCATAGCAAGATTATCTTAAAGAACGAATTTTATAGCAACAGCTGTCAGGTCTCTGCCAAGTCGACTTCTCTTATCGATATGCCTCTCCTTCTTAGGCACTCGTCTACAGGCACTCCATACCAATCTTCTTTTTCCTCCACTAGCTCGAACTTCAGGATTTTCTTTAATGTATAGTGTTCTAGTTTTGTACCAGACCAGTTGCAGTATTTACGCAATATTCTATTAATTCTATTTTTAACCTCCTCAGGTAGCACTATCTCAACATCATGTTTAAGTTTTATAATGGTTCTTCCATATTCGTCTGGTTTAAGAACGATGTTATCGTCATTGTATACAATATCGTACACATCGTCACTATACGGCCCAAGTTGCCATATGTAGAATTCTGTACGCGTCAACGGTTCACTATTGTAAAGATACTTAACTACACGAGACGGTAAAATGCCAGCATCATATTGTACGAGAAATATAAGTTTCATAAGCTTCTTTAAACCATCGACATGGTCAAGCTTCTTCACAATGTAATAAATAACATCACGTAGTTCATACTTTCCACTAGCAGTTTTCAGTCTGTTTCCTCTACCAATCTTAAGACCATGACCAAACAATCTCAATATACTCACTATTAGGCTGTCCGGACGCAGCTTCCTGAAGAATAGATCATCGACTATTGGCATCGGCTGATGTTGAATATGCCAAGTCATACTATGGTACACATGTACGTGTATATAAGCACAAGAGGATATAGATAGCATTGACTTCGGCGGGAGATGCCTCGATAGTTGCAGTACCCTATTTCACGTCTTGTGTTTCTCTCAAAAATTGTCGCTATCTTGTCTGAAGGATTAAAGTCATGTGTCTTAATGTGCTTCTAATGAGTTAAATGTTTAGAGGCAGGTTATTAACAGGTCTGTTGTTATTGTTTCTTTATGGTATTATAATTATTTTGTGAGTATTAGATTTACTAGTTCTCTTATGCCTTTTTCAATATCTTTAAGTTCTAGAAGTGATGCTGTTGATGGTGCTTTTACGAATCTGATGTAGTTTCCTTGTTTTGCTTTTTCTAGAACTGTTGTCATGTCGACGTTTAGGCATTCTGCAATTTCTTTTACTGATAGGTAGTACCTTGTGCCTATTTTACTTATTTTTTCTTTTAAGCATGCTATTGCTGTGTCAAGTTTTGTTTTTGATATGTGTTCTACTGTATTTCCTGTTTTCTTAATTAGGCCAAGTTCTGTTAAGAATGTTAGTACTGTCCTGAAGGCTACCTTGTTTATCCATGAGCTGGGTGATATTTCACTTATCTTAATGTTTGCCTCTGTGTAAAGTTCTTCAATGTTTATTTTCCCTTTTTCTTTTATTATGTTGTAAATTATTTGGTATTGTGGGAGCTTTTCGTATAGTACTTTATGGAATTTTGATTTAAATGTCTCTACGTTTTCAATATCTTTACAGAGAGACTGTTCACAGATCTTTACTTTTCCCTGTACTATTGTTACAACTTCGATATTCTTCAGAAATCTTGTGATGTCTCCAATTCCTCTACCGAAGTCGAGTCCCGCTTTCTTCAGTTCTTCAGGATCTGCACCATCTCTCTCGCATACGTACTTTATGTAGTTGAGTATCTTCTCAAGTTTTACAGGAGGTATAGGGATGCTCCTCTGTATTGTAAGCATTCCTCAAGTACATTGTCTAGACTATATTCAGTGTAGAGACGATAATTTGGGGTATTAGCTAGGTACTTGAACAGTATGTATCAGCTAGGTAATTAACGTAAACGCAGCAGAACCAGCTCAGGTACGGTATTGGTCCAATAGATACGAATGTTGAGACTTCCTGTCTCAGCACTTCGAGATCCTCATGTGTAAAGCCGTCCTGATCACCTACTATAAATGCAACATTTTCTCTACATAGTTTATCAATATGTTTTTCAATCGGATCACCATCCTCGATAAGACAGACAAGTTCAAATCCTTGACTTTTTAACATTCTTAAAAAGTCTCTAAATCCCATCTCCAACACTTCTATCTTCCTTTCGAGAACTAGTCTAAGTACATCGTTTTCGCTTTCAACTCTTTTATATGAAAAATCTGCTGCAGTAAATTTTAAAATTCTACAGGGAGAACAGCCGTCAAGTACTGCATATATCACAGTGTCTGTTCTTGGACTCTTTCTGAGAAAGAGACACTCCAGTACAAAGTCTAGGACAACGTCGAACCTACCTGAAGATGCGGGAGAACGTGGATTAACATTGTCCAAGCATGCAGTATTTGACTTTAGAACATATGCACGCATCTCGAGAACTCGCCAGGGACTGGGGAAAATGTGGATTTTTCAGGAGTAGGCAAGTACTCCCGTTTTAGGTTGTTGTTGTTGTCTTTGTGGACGATGAGGATGATGATACCTTTCCAAGGGGCTCCTTCTTCTTTCTCTCCTCCTCAGGTCTAACCTTCAGTATTCCAAAGAATATCGCACAGTTAATACACAGCGTCTTCGTTACCTGGTACTTGGGTATAACTGCGCCCTGCTTCTCAAGCTCCTTAGCAAGGTCAGGAGGCACAGGTGAATACGTGAATGTGACCCTCACAGCCTTGGAGCGTGGTACCATCTTGCCACAATTCTCACAGTATACGTGTCCTTCCTTTCCTTTGTCGCCCTTGTGTCGTCCTCGGTTCTTTCTCTTCTTTGGCACGTGTCTCGTGCTTGATGGCTTTTTAAAAACTTATCGAAGTTAGATGTCTTATCTCTTAGCGTTTCTCGGTAGGATGTAGTCCTTTGGTGCCTTTGGAAAGATCTCGAGGTACTTCCTCAGTACCTTGGGTATCCTTACGGCACCGTCAGGTTCCTGATGGTTTTCAAGTATTGCAGTTATTGCACGTGTGGTAGCTATTGCCGTGCTGTTGAGTGTGTGTACGTACTCCTTCTTCATGCCTTTCCTGACGACGCGTATTCCAAGTCTGTACGATTGCCAGTCAGTGCAGTTGCTGCAGGACACCATCTCCCTATACTTTCCCTGTGCAGGCATCCAAGCCTCGAGGTCGTACTGTTTTGCAGCTGTTCTACCCATCTCCTTGGGACACACGATGACTACTCTGTAAGGTATCTCAAGTCCCTGCCACAGTTCCTCGGCGTTCCTCAGCAGGAACTCGTGCCATTTGTCGCTTTCTTCAGGTAGGCAGAAGATGAACTGCTCAACCTTGTGGAACTGGTGTACTCTGAATATTCCCTTCAGGTCTCTGCTTCCTGCACTTGCCTCTCTCCTGAAGCATGGTGATATTCCTGCAAACAGGATTGGCAGATCCTGTTCAAGTAGTTCTCTCTTTGCGAGATAGCAAGCAAGTGGATGCTCAGATGTGCCAATTAGGTACAGGTCCTCGTCCTCAATCTTGTATATTGCATCCTTGAGAGCGTCAAAATCGATGACGGACGTTATGTACTCATACTTGAGCATGTAAGGTGGAATGACGATTCTGAAGCCCTTCTGTGTCAGGAAGTCCACTGCATAGAGCATGAGTGCTATGTCTAGCCACACGATGTCGTCGAATATGTAGAAGAATCTCGAACCTGCAACTTCTCCAGCCTTCTCAGTGTCTCCAAGCTTAAGCACGTTCTCAAGCATGTCTGCATGTCCAACAGGTTTCCAATCAATGACCTCGTACTCGACCTCATGTCCAAACTTCTTGACCTCGTCCAGGAACTGGCTCAGGTACTCTCGGTAGACCTTCGGCCTACCCCAGTACCTGATTGGGACCTCCTCAGCATCTTCAGGACATAGCTGATACACCTCAGGCTTTATAAGGTTAGGAAAAGATCGTAGAAGCTTCTCACGTCTCTCCTCGACCTCACGAAGCTTAGCCTCAACTTCCTGTATCTCCTGTAGTTTCCTCCTAGCTTCCTCAATGAGTCTCTGCCTCTCTTCAGGTTTTGCCTGTCGTATCTGCCTAGTCAGAACATTGTGCTCATGGCGAAGCTCATCCACCCTCTTCTTAAGTTCACGCCACTCACGGTCAATCTGTAGAAACTGGTCAACAAGCTCAACAGGGTATCCACGTGCCTTCAACATTTTCCTGACCTCGTCAGGTTTCTCTAACAGCGTCTCAAGTAGAGACCAGGTCATCCTTCTCTCAAGCTAGTTAATGTACAGTGTGAGATATTTCAACACTGTCTACGTTTTCCTGAGCGTTGGAATCCTCCTCTTTCTGACCCTCCACAGTATCGAGATGAGTCTCGCAATGTCCTTCACAATGTCATCAACATCATCTCTCGCAGACCTCTCGATGACCATGAACGGTGTTGCATAGTTGGGTAGCCACAGCTCTATGAAGAGCTTATCCATCTTGTTGACAACGTGCACGTCTAGGAACCTGTCTCCTGATGTTAGGATTCTGACGCGGTACCTGAGACCGTCAGGAAAAGATATCTTCTCAAGGAGATAGCTATTGAACATGTTGAGTAGACGATCCACGACCTTGCCTGCAGCTATCCTGTAGTCAATGTTGTTAAAGCTATGCACTTTATCCTCAGCTCGCTGTGAACTCAATTAACTTATAACCACTACGTCGTCCTCCTCTTCATGTTCTACGTCTCTCTGCTTCTTGACAAACATCCTCGCTAGAGCAACTGTGTCACGTGGCTTAAGCTCACGTACTGTCCTCCACACTGTCGATGCTACGCCTGCCGTTAGCACACCGATGCCGAGGCCCAGCGTGTGGTCATATGCTAGGTTGGGAACTTTCACAACTAGCGATGTTATGATTTTGAGATGTGTGACAAGTATGTGATATGACACTGCAACTGTCACAATGCTTGATGACACTATGTACAGGGTCATGTGCAGGGTCTCGTCTTTAAGTGCCTCACGTAGTCTTGATCTCAGCCAGGTGAAGACCGTGTTCGTGACGAGGAAACATGCACACCCAACAGCGTAGACCAGCAGCACGGCCACGAGGGGCCAGAGCACCAGTACGCCAGTCAGAAACAGCAGTATCAGAACTGCCTCGAGTGTCAGAAGCATGGTCACGATGCAGAGGTCAGCTGCAAGCTTCACTATCCTTATCTGTCGCTCAATGTCGTTCATCCTGATGCACACTCCTGAAGGTGACATATATACGTTGTGCCATGTAGATGCAGGACCTGATAATGACGGCAGAAAGTCTCAAAAGTCCATGTAATACAGTGTAGAGTTGAGTTAATGCAAATTGGAGTTGAGAGGGAACAGATACCTAAGCCCCTCGTAATGTACAGGAATGCTTGCCCAAACTGTGGAGGAACAATCACATCTGACAGACTTCTCCTCGGTCTTCCTTGTCATCGTTGTCTTCCCGACGAGTATCTCTACAGGATAAAGACCCCCCTCGACCTTATTCAACTTCTCAAGGAGCTTGGAAAACTTCAGAAGCTTGCAGTATTGGAAAGATTTCAGGAAGAGTATAGGGAATTCGAGAAGCTGTTTGAGCAAGCCGTCAGGAGCAAGATGTGGGGAGCCCAGAGGCTGTGGGCTAGGAGACTCATAAAGGGCAAGAGCTTCGCCATCATTGCACCTACAGGCAGTGGAAAGACTACGTTCGGCATAGTTGCAGCAATCTACACCGCGCTTAAGAAGGGCAAGGTGCTCTTCGTGTTGCCAACGTCAGTCCTCGCAGATCAAGTATACAAGAAGACTCTGAGCTTCGTTGAGCGGCTCAACCTGAAGGACAGGGTAAGGGTAGTGACATACAACACGCTCCTATCGAAGACTGAGCGTCAGGAAGCACTTGCAAAGATTGAGCAGGGCGACTTTGACATCCTGATAGTTACGAACATGTTCTTACCAAGGTACATGGACGTTCTGAAGAAACACAGGTTTGACCTAGTGTTTGTCGACGATGTTGACAGTGTCCTGAAAGCGTCGAGCAAGAACATTGATAGAATACTGCTACTGCTCGGCGTTCCTGAGGAGGCTCTACAGCGTGCACTCAAGCTCATTGAGATTCTGCGTGAGGCAAGGAAGCTGCGCAGAATGGAGGCAAGTGAGGAGGAGATCAGGAAGAAGTATGAGGAGGCTAGACAGCTTCAGGAAGAGATTAGGAACCTGATAAAGGACAGGAAGATCGGCATTCTCATAGCATCAGGTGCACTTGTCAAGGCAAGGAGAAGCACCAGGCTCATCCTGTTCAGGGAGTTCCTTGGCTTTGAGAGCGGTGGACGTGCTGAAGGTCTCAGAAACGTTGTTGATCTCTACGTAGAGCCTGAGCGTGGCGACATCCTGAAGACCGTCGTCGACCTCGTTAAGAAGCTTGGAGATGGAGGCATAATCTACGTCCCAACAGACTATGGCAGAGAGTTTGCAAAGAAGATAGAGGAGAAGCTTCGTCAGATAGGGATTCGTGCATACGCATACCTTAGACCTAAGAAGGGTGTCCTCGAGGAGTTCTCAGAGGGAAAGCTCGATGTCCTAATTGGATTAGCAACAGCACGTTCAGCACTTGTACGTGGAATAGATCTTCCACATAGGGTCAAGTACGTCATATTTGCTGGTGTTCCAAAGCTCAGATTCAGGCTGAATGTTCAGGAGTTCTCTCCTGGCAAGTATGTTGCACTGTTTCTAATACTTAGGAACATTGTTGAGAAACGTGAAGAGAGGCTACAGCTCGAGAAGATCATCACAAGGCTAAGGACGCTGAGTGGCTTATCGGAGGCTCAGTTGAAGAAGATCATCGAGACCATTGAGCAGGGTAAGGATCAGGAGTTGACGGGATTCGAGAAGTATGCTGCATGGGTCATCAAGTCAGCTATTGAGCAGGCACGTGCTCTCCTGAGCAAGTTGACGCCAGAGATGTTAGACAAGCTTGACCTACACGTAGAGTATGAGGATGGTACCCTAATCGTGACCCTTCCTGACACAACAACGTACATTCAGGGAAGTGGCAGAACCTCGAGAATGTATGTTGGTGGCGTAACTAAGGGAATCTCGATAGTTGTTGTAGATAACAGGAAGGTCTTTCAAGCACTTGAGCGTGACCTGAGGTACAGGATTGAGGACTTCACATTTAGACACATCTCAGAGGTTGATCTTGAGGCTCTTCTCAGGGAGATAAATGAGGAACGTGCACGTGTGCTCAAGATCCTGAAGGGTGAGGTTCAGGTCACTGATCGTGAACGTGAGCTACTTAGGACTGTCCTTGTCGTTGTTGAGTCTCCAACAAAGGCTAGGACAATAGCAAGCTTCTTCGGTAGACCAAGTGTCCGAGTTATTGGAGGTTTACAGGTGTACGAGGTTTCTCTAGGAAACTATCTGCTACTTGTGACAGCAACGAAGGGACACATGTGGGAGCTTGTTCCCTCAACACCTGAAGAGGATGTTGAGTACCTTACACTACATAGTGGGCTCATGGAGAAGCTGAGGGAGGGCTCTGTCCGCGACTACTTTGGCGTTGTTAAGGTTGGCGACCTGTTCATCCCCGTCTATAACATAATTAGAAAATGTCCAAGATGTGGAGAAACGTACAGTCACGATGTTGAGACTTGTCCAAGATGTGGTACACCACTCATAAGTTCAGGACCGATCATTGAGGCATTGAGAGACCTTGCAAGTGAGGTCGACATGGTCCTAATCGGAACTGACCCTGATGCTGAAGGTGAGAAGATTGCATGGGACATATACGTCATATTGAGACCCTACGTACAGGACATAAGGAGGATAGAGTTCCACGAGGTCACAAAGCGCGCAATCCTGGAGGCAATAATGAACCCTGTTCCACACATCAGGAGGCACATGGTCATGGCTCAGCTCATTAGGAGAATTGAGGATAGGTGGATTGGCTTTGGACTAAGTCAGAAGCTGTGGAAGGTTTCTCCACTCCTCTTTGGTAGACTTATCAAGACTCTGTCAGCTGGACGTGTTCAGACTCCTGTACTTGGATGGATAATCAAGAGGTATGGACAGTCGAGACGTGACCAGGTCTATGTAGTACAGGTGAGGCTTAGCTGTGGAATTGAGCTTACGTTGGAGATTCCTGTAGATAAGAAGAAGCTCCTCAGTGATGTCAAGCTGAAGCGTGCACGTGTCATAGTTAACAGCATTGTTGAGGACCTCGAGGAGACGATTAACCCACCTCCACCATACACGACTGACACGCTGCTGCGTGACGCAGCTACGAGACTTAGAATTAGCGTAGATGAGGCAATGACAATCGCACAGGAGCTCTTCGAGTCTGGCCTAATTACGTACCATAGAACAGATAGTACACGTGTATCAGCTGCAGGCATTGCCCTTGCACGTGAGTACATTGCCAAGAACTTCGGTGAACAGGAGTTTGTGCCTAGGCAGTGGATAATTGGTGGTCACATAGGTGCACATGAGTGTATTAGACCTACGAGACCCATAGATGCTGAGGAGCTTCGTGCACTTGTTGCTGGTGGTGTCCTGCAGCTTGCCATTAGGCTGACGCCAAGGCACTTGGCAATGTACGACCTGATCTTCAGGAGGTTCATAGCAAGCCAGATGAAGCCTGCCAAGGTCAGGAAGTGCAGATATGAGATAGTTGTCGAGAGTCAGGACGGAAGTGAGAGAGTAAGTGTAGAACTTGAGAAAGTTACGGAAGTTGTTGAGGAAGGTTTCCTGAAGGTCTTGAAGCTGTACGAGGTTGAGCAGAAGCTTCCTGTAGGCAAATTTGAGATTGTCGAAGTCCTGTCACAGCCAAGACGTGTACCAAAGACTAAGCCAATGACCGAGGGCGAGGTTGTTGCAGAGATGAAACAGAAGGGCATTGGAAGACCATCAACATATGCAAGAATAGTCGAGGTTCTACTCAGGAGAAAGTACACAATAACCGTGGGCAGGACAAACTACCTCATACCAACGAGAAAGGGAATGAAAGTGTACTACTACCTGACGGGCGACGCTGAGGTGCGTGAGCTCCTGCTCAGGTCAAGAAAGAAGGAGGATGTCCAGAAGCTTCTTGAGGTTGAGAAGAAGCTACGTGAACTTGGCTTAGGAAAGTTCAGGGAGCTCGTGTCCGAGGAGAGGACAAGACTTGTACAGCAGCTCATGGATGAGGTTGAGGAAGGTGAGCGCTCATATGATCAGGTGCTTAAGGAGCTGTTTGAGGAAGCTGAGAAGTATGGACTCTTTGAAGGCTTCTCACCTGAACAGATTAAAGAACTCCCATCAGAGCAGTAAAATAGTAGTAGTCTCAGACCCCGTCGTACTCATCATTCAATCGGCTGCCCTTGAGTCATCATTTCTCAACAGCTACTTACCGTAAAGTCTCTCACGTAATCCCTTCGGAAGATTTACCTGCTTTATAATCTCCCTTGCTTCTCTACCAGACTTTGCACGTGCTATAACTGTGGCCTCCTCGAGTCTGAACACTGTTCCACAGTAGGGACACATGTGTGTCCTGGCACCTGCCTTCATTGCTGATGCCTGTCCACACTTTGGACATTTCACAACTAGGTACTCCATCAGGTACTACATGAACAATCTTTACATAAACCCTAAGCCAAGACCTTCACAATGGAGAGGATTAGAAACTTCATAATTGAGGTAGAGGAAGTACAGGTTGAGGGAAAGATCCTCAGGTTCTATCATGTGAAATGTGCAAAATGTGGAAAACGTGTTGCAGTATATGCAGATCCTGAAGTTGCACGATATTCTGCTCTCTACTGGCTAAAGTGCTGTGATTAGTCCACGAGCTCAGTAGCCGAAGTCTGTCTTTATTGGACAGATCCTTGGCACAAGTGCCATAATTACGGCTTGTCTAACAAGTTCAACACGTTCATATTTTCCATATGTCAGGAAGCTTATGAAGCCACCCTTCTCACCAATGTTTGGGTCTCCTGTTACTGAGGCTACAATTTCCTCAAGTTCAACATCCTCACCATAGAGTCTCCTGACGTATGGTGGCGGAATCTCAAAGCCAGGACTCAGGCCAATGCTTATCTTAAGGTCTCGATCTGCAATTACTGCAACAGTTACGTCAGCTATCTTGTTGACGTAAGGTATGTGCATTAGACCTGACTCAACACCAACTCCCTGATCAGCGTCAGTGGCCTTAAGTGCGTTCAAGGCTCTGTTTAGGGCACCTTTAACAGTCTCCTCAAGGCTCCTTGGCTGTCTTGAGACGCCTGATGATACCTCTACAGGAAACACCTCCGCCTCAATGTTTAGAAACTCGTAAGCTCTTCGAACTCCCTCAACCTTGACAGGGTTCTTCGACCCTACAGCAACCTTGAGAGGCATCTAGTGAAATAGGAACCTACTAGACTTAAGACCTTGGTTATGTAAGTTATGAAAGTTGTGATATAAGCTTCTCCTTAAACTCATCAACATCTTTCAGTATCTGTGAAATAACCTCACGAAGAACCTCCAGAGGATCCCTACCCTTCGTCTTGAGCCTGAACTTCACATTCTGAAGCAGTGGATGATCAACATCGTACATCGCATACTCAACATCAGGATGTCGAAGCAAGTAATCTATGAGAGGGGCAAATAGCGTGTGAGTCTCTCCCTTAACCATTATTTCAAGATAGTTATTCTCATACTTCAGGATAGTTATGTTTAACATCGAGTACCTTCTCTAGAAACTTCTCATTTAATAACTTTCAATATCTTCACCACCTTCCTGAGATTCTATGTCCTCCTCCCCACCCTCACCTTCCTGTAATTCCTCACTCTCAGCAACCTCTCCTTCTTCACCTTCCTGCTCCATTTCCTCTGCCTCACTTATCTGCTGCCCAGCAAGTTCACTCAGCACGTCCTGTAGCTCTTTTGCAGCTTCCTCACTTACACGAACCTCAGCAACTTCTGCAAGTGTTGGTCCTTCACCTGAGGTTGTGCCAAGTATTGCACGTTTGAGAGCTGTGACATCGAAGCCGGCTTTCTCGAGCTTGAGTATCTTCTCCTTGACGCGTTTCCTAAGTTCCTCAATAATGTCAGGCTCCTGACGGAACCTCTCGACGAACTCTTTCAATTTCTTAAATGCGTCCTCGTAGGTCATTGCCAGAACCATGAGCTGTCTCTCAGGCGATACATACCTCTTAAGTAGGCCAAGTTCCTCAAGTTCTGCAAGTGCTTCCTCGATTGTCCTGTCAAACACTATACAGTACATTGCTACGATCCTCTTTGCCTGTGGAGTGATGTCCATATCCATCATGTCCTTGTACAGCTTCGACACGCGCTCAGTCAGCTTTACAACTTCCTCAAAGGATGCGTCAGTCCTGATCTTGCCATCCTTTGTCTGCTCTACACGATGACCCAGGAGCTCAAGTGTCCTATACACAACGTCAAGTGGAATAGCTGCCTCAAGCTTAGCAGATTCAAGAATCATGTGCTGATCGTACGTTGCGAGACCACGCTCTCTCCTGTACATGTCGCGTATGGTCTTTGCAAGTTTCCTCAGTTCTGCAACAGCTAGATTCACTTCACATGGGTCACCAACAAGGACAACCTCTACGTTAGTTCCTGACCTTGTCCTTGCATACATCTGAAATACCTTAACCTTCTTAGAAGCTAAGTCGAGAAACCTGACTACCTCCTCGTTACTTCCAAAGGTGAATGTTACAGCCTTGTAGTAGTACTTTCGGCGGCCCATGTAGATCGCATTAATCGTATAGAGGTACCTTGCGTTTAATAACCGTTCCACATGAGGGACATTGCAACTTGTCGCTTCTACGTCTAAGCTCTACTCTACATCTTGGACACAGTGCATACACAACGCCGAGGTTCTGGGCCTTGATGCTTATCAGATATGGTGGACCCCATGTAGATATTATCTTTGCACGTACAACATCTCCAATACCCACAATGTCACGCATCGTTGATGGTCCATTACTTGCCTGGGAGATGTGCAGTAGTCCTGTGCAGTGATGCTTCAGTGGGATTATGGTTCCATTCTCGTGTAGTGCAACTATCTTAACAATCGCAACCTTCTCGTTTACTATGCTCACAACCTTGCCGTAGACTATGTCTCCCTGTCTTAGCAGTAGCCTATTTTTGACAGGTTCAACCTTTATGTCATGTGTCTTCAAGTCCCTTACAACTCTGCCAAGCACAAGTGACCTAACGTAGCCTAGCTCGTCCGCGTATGTGAATTGGCTTGGCAGGAACTCCTCAATTACACACAGCTCTTCGCCTGGCACAACAATGTCATCACTCATCGAGCAGTGTGTCCTATACCATTCCTAATATAAACCCTATTCTAGACGCAGATTAAGGAGAGGCACCTTTAAAAAGTCTCTGAGAGAGCGAGAAAGCTCAAGATCATGATAAACTGGATCAAGTCAAGTCATCCAAGAAAGCAGAGGAAGGCCTACTTCAATGCTCCACTGCACAAGAGGCACAAGTTCATGACAGCTCCACTGTCCAAGGAGCTTCAGAAGCAGCTCGGCATAAAGAGGCTCCCAGTCAGGAAAGGAGACACAGTCCTCATAGTGAGAGGCGACTTCAAGGGTGTGAAAGGCAAGGTCGTGAAGGTCGACTTGAGGAGGGTGAGAATATATGTCGAAGGTGCAACCATAAGAAAAGCCTCTGGAGAACCTGTGTACTACCCAATACACCCATCCAAGGTAGTGATAGTTGAGCTCGACCTCTCAGATCCAAAGAGACGTGAGATGATTGAGAGAATAAGAAAGGCACGTGAGGAGTTCCTGAAGAAGTTACAGGAGAAGAAGCAGAAAGCACGTGAGGTAATAGTCATCGGTGGCTCAGGGCAAGCAACATCACAGTCACAGTCAGGTCAGTGAGCTTCCCTTCTCATAACATTCCCTCTTTTTAAGATAGGTCTCAAGATCGTAGAGCTCTCTTGCAGGACATCCTGCAACAACTGTCCTAGGTGGTACATCTTTAGTAACTACGGCACCTGCCGCAACAACTGCCTCTTCACCAATCTCGACTCCCGGAAGAATGACTGCGCCTGCGCAAATCACTGCTCTTTTCCTAATTACCGTAGGTACGAGCCTCCTACTTGGCGGATATTTGTCGTTGGTAAATGTTACGCAGGGTCCTATGAATACCTCATCCTCGATTACAACTTTCTTAGGTATGTACACATTCGATTGTATTGAAACTTCTTTACCAATCTCAACATCCCCCTCAATTATTGTTCCAGTACCTATGCGTGTTCTATCTCCGATCTTCGTATTTTCTCTAATAAGTACATTATGCCCAATTTCTACTCCTTCACCAATTTCAACATTTTCATAAATTACACATCCTGTTCTTATAATACTGTACTTTCTAATAATTGAGCCACTGCTTGCATTATCGAACAGTTCTTCAATTGTTTTTACATCTATGTTCTCTTGATATATTTTCAGTACTTTATGTCTCGTTGGCATTCCTATGACTGTGTTGCTCATTATTATGCAACCCTCCTCAACTACTGATGGCCCAAGGATCGTGACGTTCTGACCGAGGAACCCTGTCCTAACCTGTGCCCGGGGCGAGATGTAGCGTAGATTGAAGATCATTGTGATAACCTCATGTAATTACTGTAGTAATGTAGGTTATGGTGAAGGTCAAGACTTGGCTTCTTCAGGAAATAGTGTCTAGACTTCATATTCCTGACACTCGTGTCATTGTTGGACCTCGAGTAGGTGAGGATGCTGCAGTCATAGATATTCAGGGGCTCAAGTACCTAATAACTCACACAGACCCCATAACAGGAGCCTCCGAGTACCTTGGATGGCTCTCAATTGTTGTGCCATCAAATGATGTGGCTGTTCAGGGTGGTGCACCACGGTGGTGCGAGGTCACGCTTCTCCTTCCTGAAGGATTTCCAGATTCTGAACTTAGGAAAATTGTAGAGCAGATGCGTGAGGCCTGTCTCGAGATTGGTGTCTCAATAATTGGTGGACACACAGAGTACACGCCGGGCCTATCGATGCCCATCACAGTGACGACATGCATGGGCGTCTCTGACCGATACGTCTCTACGTCAGGTGCTAGACCGGGAGATCTCGTAGTCATAGCAAAGTCTCCTGCACTTGAGGCAGCGCTCGTGGCTGTGTCAGATTTCAGGAAGGTTCTCGAAGAGAGGAAGGTTCCTGACAAGGTTATCAAGACTGTGCTAGAGTACAGGAAGGAGATCTGTCTAGTACGTGAAGCACTTGCTGTGCGTGACCTTGTCACATCTATGCATGACCCAACTGAGGGAGGGATTGTCCAGGCACTGCTCGAGATTGCTCAAGCCTCAGGAACAGCTGTCGAGCTTTGGCTCAACAGGGTGCCCATCCGTCCCGAAGTTAAGACCGTGCTCGAGACCTTGAACATCAATCCACTGAAGGCACTAAGTTCAGGAACCTTGCTGTGTACTGTAGATCCTGAAAATGTCGATCAGGTAGTTAAGAGACTATCAAGACTATGTCGAGAGGTCGCCATCATTGGTCGAGTAGTTGAGAAAACTCAGAGACCTCATGTACGCATTCTCGAGCATGAGAATGGTAGAGAGATTGAGACTGTGACAGAGCAGGTAGATGACGAGGTGATGCTTCTCTGGTCTCGAGTAAGGTCAACAAGTGTGTGATACTGCTATATACCTCATAGCATTCTAACACCTCGAGATGTCGTCCATTGAGCTACTTGAGGACATTCTACGCATGGTATCTTCACTATCGGTGACTGTTGATGATTTGAAGAAGTCTATAGAATCTCTCACATCTAGTATTAAGGAGCTTCAAGACTCCGTTAAGACACTTGATGAGAAATTGACAAACATTGCGAACACTGTTCAGTCTCTCTCATCTTCTCGTGAACGTGAGTCTAGATCGTTGACAAGTCATGAGATTGTCTCCACAATACGTGCACTGACTTCTGTACTCAGTAGACTTGAGACTTCCATAATGGCCCATAGGGAGTTTTTATCAAGTATAAAAGATTCCCTAAGTCACACTGTCTCTGAATTATCATCAGCAATTTCTGAGCTTAGGGATGTTAAGATTCTATTCACAACATTTACAAAAGAGATAGAGGACAGGGTTGGCACTGTTGTAACACTGTATGAACGTCAACGTTCTGACATTCTCATGGTGCTGGAAGATCTTAAGCTTGAGATTAGAAATCTCAGACAATCTATAGATTCTTTGAAGGAAGTTCTTTTAAACATCTTTACTAAAAGTAGTGTGAAGTGAAACAGTTAAACAAAAGCAATATATACCTCATGTGCATTTGAGTTCTGAGAATGTCATTTTTTAAGCCACAGAGAAGACCCGAGACGGAGGGTGCCCTAGCTGCATTACTTCATCGTCTTGATGAGCTTCATCGTGCAGTTACTGCACAGCAGAACTCCATATCTGACCTCCTGAACAAGGTCAACGTCCTTCAGAAGTACACTGAGTCCCTAGCAGAGACTGCACGTAGAAGCGACCGAACGTTACAGGATCTTGTCAAGCTGATAAATGACATGACTAGAGAACTCGAGAATAGAGTACTCGCAGTATCGCAGTTGCTCGAGGACTTCAGGAAGAACGTGGCTGAGCTCACAAACTTGATGCGTGACGTGTCTACAAGAGTAACTGAGGCACATGGTGCCTTAACGAGCGTCGCAAAGGAGATCAGCGACAGCTTCAGTCAAGTTAGGTCAGGAATCGAGCACATAACGTCAACTGTCGCTGAGCTTGACGAGAAGTTTCGCTCAGCATCTTCAAGACTTGAGTCTGTTGTCGATCACATAGTCAAGATAAGCTCCGTCTCTGAGAGCCTTAGACAGACCGTCGATGAGCTACTTAACAGATTCACAGAATATGAGAACAAGCTCAAGCAGGTAACTGAGAAGGAGACTGAGCTAAGGCTAAAAGAGGAGACCCTCGAGAAACAGCGTCAGGAACTTGAGGAGCTGAAGAAGAGACTTGAGGAGCTTCACTCGAGGCTCAGTGAGGCATGGCCAGCAGTCTCTGAGCTTAGTAAACTTGCATCACAGGCAAGTCAGTACCTGTCAAAGTTCGAGGAAATACTCTCAAGACTCGTTGAGCGTGAACGTGAGCTAGCTGAGAAAGAGGCAAAGTTAAGAGAGTGGGAGGCGAACCTCAAGGCACTTGAGAGAAAGCTCGAGATTGAGGCTGCCAGACTCGAGACTGAGAATGCACGTGTCCGTGAACTCCTGAAGCGTGAGGGTGAGATCAAGTCTAAGCTTGAGGAGCTTCTGAAGAAGGAGCGTGAGCTGACTGAGAAGGAGCTTGAGCTCAGGCGCCGTGAGGAGGAGTTGAAAATGCTCGAGTCTAAGCTTGAGAGCAAGAAGTCTGAACTTGACAAACTCGAGCAGGAGCTTAAGCGTCGTGAAGAGGAGCTCAGGAGACTTGACGAGGAGATCAGTAAGAGAAGGAGGGAACTTGTTGAGAAGATTGAGCCTCTCATGACTAGGCTAATTGAGGAAGAGAGAAGGCTTGTAGAATGGGAGAGGAGGTTACTTGAGAAGGAGCGTGAGTTAGTGAACTATCAGCGTGCACTTGTTGTACGTGAAAGTGCGCTGATTGAGCTTAGGGATAAGTTAATGCAGGAAAGGCAGGAAATTGAGAGGTTAAGAAAGTACATTGAGCAGCTTGAGAGAGAACGTGATGAACTTAAGAAGAAACTTGAGGAATTATCAGGTAGTAAAGGTGGTTCTCAGTAAGCGACGAGTGAAAGTACCACCATCAGTACCAGCACAAATATTGAGCATATTATAAGTCCTATAGACATTAATACGAGAACTAGCCTTGACTTGATCATTGCCTCCTGAATTTCCTGTTTATATGGGTGAATAGTGCTTAACTCATACTCAACATCGCCCTTTGCAGGTAGTACAAGTATTATACTTATGACAAGTAGAACAATGCTTAACCACCACATGATTATGCAGGGCTTAGCCAACACCATCGACAGGACGTTCGTTACTTTGAATTCACCACCTAGCGCTTTAAAGAAGAGGTGTAGAAAAAGTGCTAACGTAAGTGTAGATGTTGAAAATGCGGCTATCTGGAGCTTTCCCATACCTGTAGGAGTCTCCTTATTCTATTTATAACAAAATCTTTCCCAAGTATTGCAAAGTACGGCGCAATTCTTGGACCACTATCCTTTCCAAAGAATGCAAGATAGAGCACGCGGAAGAAGTCTCGCTCAACCTGCTTATTCTCTCTTGGCACACTCTTCATAGCTTCCTTAATGGTCTCATCGTTCCAGTCCTGTAGCTGCTCAAACCTCTCTAGCAACATCTTCACTTTCTGAATCACGTTATCGGAGAACTTCTTAACATCTTCAGGAACATCCTCAACGAGCTTTATCCTGTACTGCTCTGGTGCGTATTTTCTTACCCAGTTCTTTGCACGTACTAGTCTTGATCTAAGTCTCTCAAGTGAGTAGTCGTCTAGGTCTCGTGTCAATATCTTTGTCATCTTAAGTCTCTTGATTGCGTGCTCAATGAGCTCGTTAATGTTGTCTGTCTCAGGAAGGGTCTGAACTAGAGCAACAGCATGAAGGTATGGTAGCTGAAACGGTGGTTCAGGAGGTGGTTCACGTAGCTGTGCCATTAGGTAGCTCTTCTTTATGAGGTCAGCATATTCCTGCTCTGCTGGACTTGGCTCCTCGATTCCATAGTATATTCTCTCTGCTCTATCGTACATGTCGACGTACTGGTAAACGTTCTCGAGGCCAAGTACGAGTCTCCTATGAGGCTCATGGAAAATGTAGTAGTACCTCAGTACTTCTGGCTCAGCTACCTCAAGCCATTCACGTGGTGTAAATCCAATAAAGTCGCTACTTCCCATGTCTCCAACATCTTTGCCACCCTTGTAGTATCCAACCCACTCATACCACTCGCCTAGTGGTGGATCAATTCCATATACCGCACGTGCAAGATCGTTTGCAGAGTCTCTTGAGCCTCCAGGTGTTGCATGGTCTTTTCCAAAGGGCTCGAAGTCAACGTCTAGGACGTACCAGACGGCAACCCACTCAAGTCTCCATGGGAGCTTGCCATCTGCCAATGTGCATACTCCCTCATGACCACATTCACACTTGTACACAACCCTGTTCTTATCTATATCAAGTTCAAGTGTTCGTGCTTTTCCAATTCTGCCACATGCTTCACAACGCGGCTCAAATGGTATGTACGTGTCTGGGTATGGATTTCTTCCTCTATACTTATTCAATGTCTTTATGACTTCAAGCCTCTTCTCCATCGTCATTTTAATAAATTCTCTCATCTTGTCACTATTTCTATACATGTCTCCTGTCGTTACAACTGTTATGTCATGTGCAAAATCTTTCAAATAATTGCCAAAGTCCTCCCAGTAATGCTCAACCCACGAGCTATGACATCCATATGGGTCAGGAACCTTCTCTAGTGGCCAGTCAACGTACTTTCTAGCCTCTTCAGGATTCCTGAACTCTGCGAGCTGTCTCTCCTTTCCCTTCCAGGGATCTACAGTGTACAAGGTCAGGTACTGCCTGACTTTTAGACCGTACTCACGTTCAAGAATCTGTGCAAGAACGTCATTCATCACAACTTCGCCACGTAGTCTACCGACGTGCTGTAGTCCTGATACGCTTAGTCCACCGTTTATTACACAGACCTTCTTTCCCTTTGCAAAACATCTATGTGCAATCTTCTCTGCGAGAAGCTCAATCCAGTGTTTTCTAGACATTGCTTTATCAGTGTGTCGTAGACGGGTTTTTGAACATTTTAAGAGTTAGTCTATTATATTAATTCCTGAAGGAACCAATCGAGTAAGCAATGTCTAGACTGTTGCAGATCTTGAAAAGTGTTGTACTTATCATAGCGCTGCTATTCTTGGCACATTTTTCTAGTCTCCATGCGCAGACGCCGACGCTCCTGATCACTCAGATGATCATATCGTCAGGAAAGGTTAACAAGACGCTCACCATTGCTGTTCCTGAAAATAGCACAGGCACGACGGTCGTGCTGTGTAATGTGCCGATAGGGAAGGTCACGGTGATGTTGCCTGAGTCCTCAAGTTTTGCAATATCTAACGTAGGCCTAGTCTACGCTAACGGCACTACTGTGAATCCTGTGGTTCGACAGTACGATCTCAGGAAGGTTGTGCTGAACATTACAGACTCCACAATATGCCTGAAGATAACGATAGGTAAGTCTCCTGTAGAGGGATGTTTTGTCCCTGTACTTGGAATGTACAGCTCGTTCGTGACGAACAATGGCACACTGACAATATCATCGTCTCAGTTTCCTGAAATGATGCTCATTGGTCACGAGATTGCTCATCTCCTGGCCTACAGGGTGTGTGTACTGTCTGTAGCTCCAATACGTGTGTCAGCAATGCCACAGAACTTCACTCTGGTAGTCTACAGGGGGCCCATGACCGTGGTGATGGGCTCACAAGTGTTTACGCTGTACGCAGTGTGCTACGTCACGTACAACAGGAAGTTCATGCTTAAGATAGGTGGCACAGCTGAGGTGAGAGTATGGGCATACTACGCCATCCCGAGACCATGCACAGGCACTGTACATGAGGTTCTCGTTAGACTGTCCAGGACCCTAGTCTCTACATGTCGAAATGTGTACATCTGCAATAGCACAACCTGTGGAAACATAGTCTCAGTAAGCCTACATAGGCCAGTCTACGTATCACTTGGCTCGCTCATCGTGACTAGGTACATCATTGACTCTGTCTTCACACGTACAGTAACACTACCCTCGCCTCCCGTTATTCCACTCGGTAGCGTGCTATTCGTAGATGAGAAAGGTACCACACTTACGCTACGTGACTTAGAGAAAATTGACTTAACGTTAAGTGGCCCCATCACAGTTAAGGCAGGTCCAAACGTCTGCATTGTTGCTGGAAACTACAAGATACTCTACAAGATAGGCAATGCAACTGAGAGACTTGGGCCGGTCTACATTCAGGAAGGTGCTAAGGTGAAGCTGCCAATCATAGTGTTCAGGACGCACATAGTCAAGGAGGGACTATGCAAATTGAGGAACTGCACACCAGTCCTGTACATATGTGATAAACGTATCATAGTGAACAATAATACACACGTCATCATATCAACAAGATGTGACTTATCGAACATAAGGGCCTTTGTGAAGCTTGGTGAAGCAGAGATTCCTGTAGGTGTAACCTTGAGTGACGGATCCTTGAGGATCTTTGCCTGTGCTAGACCTGTTGTCTTCAATGTGAGAGACTACATCGGTCCAATATCTACGAGGATAGTGATCGACCATGCTGTACAGTGCATATCAGGAAGAGAGTGTCTAGTACCCTGCGGTCTACATACTGTAACGCTGGACCTGGGCTATGGAAAAGTGAGCTACATACTGAACGTGGTGCCTGGCACATCAACACTTGATGTGACCTACGTTGTTGTTAGTCAGAGAATTGTTGAGCTAACGTTCCTGACGGTGAGCTTGGCCATACTTGCGATATGCTTATCATTAGTTAGGAGAAGCCTAAGGAAGAGAGAGCGCAGGGCATCGAGGGAAGAGTCTGAAGACATTATAGAGATTGAGTAGGGAGACAGGTCAGCTTTCGAGGGCTTAATCATTCACTCATTCGCGAACTGCATCATCACTCGAGCCTTATCTCTTTCTGCACTCGTATTTATACTCTAGCGCTGCCTGTAGTAGACCCACGAAGAGTGGCTGTGGTCTAAGTGGTCTACTTGTGAACTCAGGATGGAACTGTGTACCTACGAAGAATCTGTGTCCCTTAAGCTCGATTATCTCCACGATAGTGTATGGAGTATCTGCCCTCACTCCTGATATCACTAGCCCAGCCTTCGTGAGCTCAGGAATGTACTTCTCATTCACTATGTACCTGTGCCTATGTCGCTCATAGACTAGGTCCTTCCTATATAGCCTATGTGCAAGCGTGTTTGGCATTATCTTGACAGGTTTGCTTCCAAGCATCATTGTTCCACCTAGCTTATCTACATGTCTCTGCTCTGGTGCAAGGTCAATCACAGGATGTGGAGTTGAGGGATCTATCTCGGTGCTGTTCGCATTCTGTAGACCGAGCACGTTTCTTGCAAACTCGACGACGGCAAGCTGCATTCCGAAACATATTCCGAGAAATGGAATGTTGTTCTTCCTGACGTACTCGATGACCTTTATCTTTCCTTCAGCTCCTCTTGTGCCAAATCCAGGCAGTACAATTACACAGTCTACACTCTTCAGAAGATCCTCGTTCAAGCCCTTCTTCTCGACTTCCTCAGCGTCGATCCACACGATCTCTGGCTTGATCCTCAGGTAGGCACCAGCATGGTTTAGAGCCTCGAGTATGCTGAGGTAGGAATCTTTCAATTTCACATACTTTCCACATAGTCCAACTCTCACACTATCGCGAGGACTCGTCAGTGCCTCAACGAACTTGCACCACTCACTTAGGTCAGGTTTCCTAGGCTCAAGCTTCATTCGCTTAACAAGGTAGTCTCCAAGACCCTCCTCCTCGAGGACTAGTGGAATCCTGTATATTGTATCAACGTACGGTGCCGAGAAGATTGCTTCAACAGGAACGTTTGTGAAGAGAGCAATCTTCTGCTTTATTGACTCGTCTAACCAACACCTGCTTCGTGCAATAATTATGTCAGGCTGAATGCCTATTCTCCTCAGCTCAAACACGCTGTGCTGAAGAGGCTTTGTCTTAGGCTCGCCTGTCGTGTCTATGACGGGGACAAGTGCAACATGTATAAACACGGTGTTGTCAAAACCTTCCTCAAGTCTCATCTGTCTAATAGCCTCAAGAAAGGGCAAGCCCTCGTAGTCACCTACTGTTCCACCAATCTCGACAATTCCAATGTCTGCACCTGACTTTTTCACAACCTCTCTAATGCTTCTCTTGATCTCATCCGTGACATGTGGAATGAGCTGAACAGTCTGTCCAAGGTATTTTCCAGCTCGCTCATCCATTATGACTTTCAGGTACACTTTTCCTGAAGTGATGTTATGATCCTTCGTCAAGTCAACATCCAGGAAGCGCTCATAGTGACCAAGGTCGAGGTCGGTCTCACCACCGTCAGCTGTGACAAATACCTCACCATGCTGATATGGGTTCATTGTTCCTGCATCAACGTTGAAGTAGGGGTCAATCTTTATTGTGGTGACCTTGTAGCCACGTGACTGGAGGATCTTTGCTACAGAGGCCGTGATTACTCCTTTACCAACACTACTCAATACTCCACCTGTTATGAAAATGAACTTAGTCACGCGAATTAGCTATCTCCCCTAGGTTAATATACGCTCCCTCAACTATGAAAGACATCTACATTCATAATGAGGACACGTTAGAAGGAACCCTTCTCAGGATTAACAAGTTCCTCCAGAATCTCAATTAATCGTCGCCTCTTCTCAAGCTTCGTGTAGAGTATGCCTATCCTATGCTCAAGCTCAGTTAAGTCACGTAGCAGCTTCCGTATCCTGTTGATGAACTCTACTTCAGGTGAAGAGCTGTCGAAATGACCTTCCATATGTGTGACGTGAAGTTAGATAATGCACTTCCAATATCTATCCTGAGTGAGGTTATTCCCTTACTTAGACCACCTATGAGTCCTCCAATTATCGAGATCAGGGCCACGAGCACGGCAATGGACACAGCTATCAGCAGTATCTCCTCAAGTATGAGACTGCCTCTCCTTGACCACCTTCTCATGCTCCCTCAAATCTTCCTGAGTCTGAAAGTCTTTTAAGGCCCTTCTTTCAATTCCTCGAAACATCCTGTACGTCACTAGTGACCATGTGGCTATGGTTAACAGGAGAAGTGCTATGTATATGCCTGTCCTCATTAGAATGTCAGGAACAGTCATCAGCAGAACCTTCCTGAGTATGTACAGTACCAATGTGATGAACAGAAGGAGCATGTATGATAACGTCAGTGCGAGATATATGTCCTGTCGCCTCATGGTATCAGTCCAGCAGCCTTCATTATTAGGAATGTGATAACTGTGAGTGTTCCACATAGGATGAACATCTTCAACACACTGTTAACAA
>CAYPXK010000098.1:0-3110 GCA_964414695.1 uncultured Thermoproteaceae archaeon
AAGTTGCTGAGTGTAGGAATGCCTTCACGAGAAAGACAATCAAGAAGCTACATAGGTGCTACATGGAGCTCAGACATGTAGAACATGTACTGAGAGACCTGATCGATGAGTTCACCGAAGGGGTAGAGGAAGCTGACGAGGACTCTAAGTACCTCAAGAAGCTAAGTGCAGAAATTGAGGATGAGCTAGAGGAAGCAGAGAAACAACTCAAAGAATACCTCCACAACATCGAACTATGCACAGTCATAGATGCACTAAGAGAGTGAGACCATGTTAATTGAACTTATTGAACAAGCATTTGATAGGCTTAGGCTTCTCGACGAGCTCTTCATCTCAAGAGGCTACAAGCCACTGGTACTCTTCTCAGGAGGTAAAGATAGTTTAGTAGTGTTGGACTTATGCCACCAATACTTTGGCAGTGACTTCCACGTCGCGTACATTCACATACCAGGAAACACACACGAAGAATGCGACTACTATGTACTATGCACAGTAGAGAAATACCTAGGCTCATTGAGACGTTTCCACTATCTGTTTAAGAAAGAGCAAATTAGAATACGAGGCGTAAAGAGAGAACCAGACTTCTTCGAGTATTGCAAATACTATGGACTTCCACTACTCTATTCAAACCGCTGGTGCATGAGAATATTCAAGATAGAGGTGCTGAAACAGTTACCACAATGCTATGTTTTTGTTTCAGGTGAGACTGCCAGCAGTAAGTTCAGATCAAAGTTCTACAGCAACGTACTTAACGATGGATTCATTGTTAAGGGAAAAGTGGACACCATGTACTATAATCATCACAATCTTAAGCTAATATACGACTGGGAGAAAAAACATGTAACAAGATACATAAAACTATACAATCTTAAGCTAAATCCACTCTACAAGACGATTGGTCACAGTGGCAACTGTATGCTATGTCCTGGCTATCTCTCGTCAGTCGACAAGATACTTCACTACCTGAGGCGATTAGAATTGCATTACTCACACTGGTACAAGAAGATACTTCAACTATTTAGAGACTTCATGGACTATCACAGGAAAATGATAGGCTGTAACCTGCCATGTAGCAAGTGTCCCTACCTGAAGGACAGGAACAGGTACATCTATGCCAAACGCATAGGCATAGTGCTTGAGTTACTGAACAACGACATTAGAAAATACCTGACCTAGGTGAGGTCATGGCTAAGTCACGTTATGCTAATTCTCGAATGTTCGACAAGGTGACTAGGACGTGGAATCCATGTATTATCTATCCATGCTATTATAGCTGCAGGTACTGCTGGACGCATTACATTGTTAAGAAGATTTGGAATAGTCCAGCAGGCAAGCTCTATAGGCAACATTATGGTAAACCTGCACTCATTCATGAACGTCTAAGAGTCAGGTTCCGTGAAGGTGAGCTTGTTTTTACTCAGGATGTTGGTGACCTCTTTGCTGATAATGTACCTGACGAGTATATTCTTGAGGTGCTTAAGGTAGTTGAGAAGTTCCCAAGAACGGACTTTCTGTTGCTTACCAAGAATCCGTGGAGGTTCTGTTCTCTGTTGGATGATTATGGTGTAGACATTTTTAGTCAAAACATGATTTTTGGAACAACAGTAGAGACAGATGACGAAGATCTATATATCGAGCACAAGGTCTCGAGAGCGCCTCCACCTTTGAAACGTCTTGCTCATCTTTACGCGTTTCTGGAAGGGCTTTCTGAGAACTGTGGTTGGAGACTACGTGCATAGGTAAGTGTTGAGCCTGTAATCAAGTTCTCTAGTCCACGTAAGTTTGCTGAGGAGATTGCACTACTTCTCGAGGTTGCGGAGACACTGGTTGTCTACGTTGGCTATGACAATTATGGTGTCTTGAAGAGGCTTAGAATACCTGAACCTCCATTAGACAAGACGCTTGAGCTGATTGACCTCTTGAAGAGTCATGGTATAGAGGTTAGGTCAAAGACACTTAGAAAAGCGTGGAATGAATAAAATACATAATTTGTCGTTTTCGGGCTGTGTTGTAGTCGCTATACACCGTCTCATCATCTCTCGAGGAATGGTAGAATGAGGGATGGTTTTACCGTCCCTCAACAATGTCTAGGTGAGAGATGTAGTGTGTAGGATAGGGGTAAGGAAGAGAGAGGAGGTAACTGTCTTTGCTTTTATGATAGTCTTGTTTTTACTTCTTCAATTATTTCGGGGTGGTTCTCCTTGAAGTGCTTGTAGATATTGCTCAGTGTCTTGAATGCGTTCTCACCTTCCTCGATTTCGTTTCCACATACTTTGCATTTTGTGCCATCTACATAGTCCTCTTTTAGTACCTTCGCGATTTTTGACCAGACGATTCTAGCCATCCTAATCCCCGCGTCTGGGTTCTCTTGTACCTGTTTTTAGTTGTTCTAAATCTCTTTCAATGTTTTTCATTCTCTTTCAGTCAATTTCCGAGAATAGTCAAGACTAACCCGTCAGTGTGCATGTGTTTGAGAAACTTGTTTATAGTTGGGTAATGTTCTGTTACTCGTGAAACTTGGAACACTGTCATGGAGCATAGGTGACTTTGCGTTTACTGCATCTGTCATTGCTTGTCTCGTTGTTTCTCGTGAATTTCTACAGCATGTACATGTTGGAGATCATGTAGACAGGAACGTGAAGGTTAGAGCAGTGTGCAGGTACGATGCTAGGTACATAATGGACATTGTTGAGGAGAGGTACTGGAATGTGTACACATGCTTAGGAGAGTTTGTTGATGTTCACATTGTCTCTATTGGAGGTAACTCGATAAAGTTCGAGATTAGGTTCCGTAAGCCAATTGGTAAGAAAGGTAACTTGCTTGTACTTACGGGGGATGTTGATGATCTTGTGAATTATACACCGATTGGAGACAAGGTAATTGACATTGTTGGTGAGGGCATTAGGGATGGTGTATGTGTCCGTGTTGGTGATGAGTATCCGTACGTTTTTGCAAGTCTTGAAGTTGACAAGTGTAGATTCATTGAGGAGAATGTTACGCAACATTTCGTAGATGTTCCAGAGGTTTCCATCATGTTGTGTAGGGAACCTATGTTTCAGATACGTGTAGGTAACATTGTTAAGAGTATCGATGATTTGAAGGTTCTAACT
>CAYPXK010000099.1:0-13737 GCA_964414695.1 uncultured Thermoproteaceae archaeon
TTTATTTTATTTTGTATTTCACCTTGTTAACTCAGTTGGTTTCCTCCTAGGACAATAATTACTTCTTGTTGATATTTTATCCATGAGAAGCCTTAGGTAAAACTTAAAAGGTAAAGAGACTAGAAATAGCACAGGTATGAGAATCAGAATAACTAGAAAAGATTCATATTCAACAACTAGGGCAGATGTAAACTACAGCATATTCACGCATATAAATAATGTTTTTTCGAGGACTGATGAAGAAGCTAAAGGAGACTATAACTATCTTAGGACGGTCACTAAGCATAGGTTAGGTCTGTTAGCTGATGTATTTTCGTTCATTTTAACTTTGGCTCCTATGTTTCCTAATGTTGAAGAAGTTGAAATAGAGGTTGAAGAACATAGTCAAGTAGAAGGATTATACAGGTTAAAAATTGTTTTAAAAGGAGAGAAGTTTTACTACGAAAGATACTTCGATACCGTTAATGGATTCAAATGGTTAACTGAGAATGAGATCCATAACGTTTTACATGTATTAACTACCTGCATAAAATATATTCTACGTTTCTACACTGTCTAATTTTCTTTTTTTACTTTTTTCTTTTTTTCTCTTCCTTATTTTTATTATTGTTCCGTTCTTAGTCTTTATTTCTATCTCTTCATTATCTTCTAGTAGTTTCAAAATTTTGTTGATGTTTAACATATTTTCGTTCTGATTTTTAGAATAGTCCACGGTTGAGTCAGTGACCGAGTCAACGTGTAGTATCTTTATTCTCCTCATCTTAACATTAGTATTAGGGCTACTGCGATTATTATGATAATTATCCACCACGGTATTTCTGTCCTAGGCTTTGGCTTGGGTGGTGTAGGTGCTGGTGCACCAACGTTGACATTGTCAACCTCTGCACTTGAGCCATCGTACTGTTCATCACCTGGAAACTCAGCCCTGAAGTCGTACACTCCAGGATCAAGGTCAATTTCCGCAGTTGCTTTTCCATTGTTGTCAGTTGTGTAAGATCCAATCAATGTCCAGTTAGATGTTCCATGTTTCCTATAGTAGAAGTTTATTGTTTTACCACTCAGTGGATTACCTTTAGAGTCTGTTAACGTAGCTATCAACTTGACTGTTGGGTCCATTATGTTGATGTTCATAGATATCGATGTCATGTGTCCCCCACCTTACAGTAACTTAACTTCCAATGTAAGCTTTGTTGGAAGCCTAATTTTACCACCTTTCTTTATTGGACACATGTCGTTCCAATACTTAATATTGTCAAATATGTCGCTTACATCTATTTCAACATATTCAACATAGTTGTTGGCACTCCTGTCCTCTGAAGGATTGTGCCTGTTCCATATGTAGACTATCTTCTTGTTATCTAGGTCAATTACAGGACCTTTAATTATGTCACATTTCTCGTTGTTAGTTGCCTCGAAGTAGTGTGCCTTTGACTGGTATAGTTTCCATGCATTTACAACTTTCTTATTTTCAATATCTATCTCAGCTAGGTACGCTAGGACATATCTAGCATCCTTGTCACTGTCACTGCCACGTATGTGGATCAGTGCTAGTATATGGTATTCATTTGTTATTCCAACTAGCGACGTTCCAGGAGTTGCGTCTAGAGTAGTCTCTGGAACATCTGGAAGGGAGTCAAGTGTGAGCGTCATTAGATGTCCATCATGGTTGAAGAATGCAAGTATGTTATGTGTATCAACTACGCCTCCAGTACCTGTTACATATACAAGCCCTTTATATGGATGAAATATGCCGTTTCCAATGCCTGCACGTGGTGACCCACCTGCAGATACTCCAGTACCTACGTATTTTGCCTGTGCATACTTGAAAATCTTGAAGTCTGAACCAGCAAGATGGACGCCAACTATTATATCTAAGTCATCTAGTGATATTAGACATTTATCTGACACGAATGGGAAATACCCTGAACCACTTGGCGTTCCTACGTCCCTCTCCTTCTGGTTACATATGTCTATAATGTATGCCTTGTCGGTCTCTTTGTCTCCACTGACGGCGAACAGTACTGAGCTTCCAAGCATTTTCGAGAAAACTCTATCAGCAACATCTCCCTTGTACCAGCTCGGGCTATAACCAGCAATGACGTCAATGTGCATGCACCTTCCTTCAACATCTATCCATGACCTATACAGCTTGAAGCCATCCTCCACAGCTGCCTCAAATACGACATATATATATCTTCCAGTTGGGGACGCTGTCCAATGTACAATGCTTGGTGCAGTATCTTCATTAAGCTCATTTGGCAGTGGATCAGCAATCTTTGCCTCTAGACCATCCTTAGAAATTAGCCAGAATCCAGCATTTGGGTTATACACCACGAAATATATCTTACCGTTGTAACATGTGACTCCGATTAGTTTATCTGGTGCAAAACTGTAGTCCTTTGTTACTAATTTTGTACTTAGACTAGGCATATGTTATATCGGGACGTTTTTTATATAAGCGTTGTCACAGTTTTTAGCTTACTACAGTCACTTCAAGCTTCAGAACTGTCTTAGCCTTAACATGTACATTATCTACCTCTGCACTAGATGGCTCATAGTCTGAGTCTCCCTTGAACTCAGCCTTGAAATCATATGTCTTAGGTGCTTCAACGTCCTTCTCCAGTATTGCCTTACCGTACTGATCTGTAAGTGCTGTACCAAGCTCAGTCCAGTTAGATGCACCATGCTCCCTATAGTAGAAGTATATTACCTTGTTGCTAAGTGGGTTCCCATCTGAGTCAGTTAACGTAGCTATTAGCTGTACGGTCCTAGTTGACATATCGATAAAATTAGGAGCCTAGGATAAATAAACGTTATAGATCGCTACTTTATTACATTTACCTTCAATGTAAGTCTTGTAGGCTCCTTAATGTTGACTTCTATGCACTTTGATTGTCTATAAACCATGCATATCGATGTCTCGACCATTAGTGTTGTGCAGGTCCTGTATGTTAGTCCAGTAACTTCAACATTTACAGTGCTGAATCTCGATGGTCTGTAAATGACTGTCTGTTCAGTACTTACCTCACCGTAGATTGAGGGTCTATACACTATTGTTGACATGGTAACGTTACTCTAACCAAATATCGATAAGGTACTTTCCTAATGTACCTGGAGCAGTTAAGTATACTGTTGCTTCACCGTTGTTGTCAGTTGTTGTGCATGATGGATCCCTGACAGTGTGCATGTCATCTACCTCAAGCGCATCTACAAAGGATGCACATACAGTTACCTGAGGGACTGGGTTACCATTCTCGTCAAGTACCTTGACTTTTATTCCAAAAGGCTTGTTTGGACTTACCTTGCTTGGCATCTGCTCGATTACTAGCTTATAGTACTTGTCGAATATCAGTGAATACACTCCACATGGCGTTGTAACAGCTCTTCCACCTAGGTCACACACACCAAAGTACACCACGTTCTCGTGATTTGGCGCTATACTAAGCTTGTCAACTCTACCGTTCTCACCATCTACAAGCTTTCCAATTGCTCCACTTTCAACATCATAGAACAGCAGATGGAACACCCAGTTATCAATATCGTCCCACGATATTAGCACGTTGCCTCCAGCGAACCTGCATGCAAGGTTGCTGTGCCAGTCTTTTGTCTTAGATGGGTTGGTGTTTATTACAAGTGGCGTCTCAATATCTACTTCACCTCCCTCATGGTTGATCTTTCTAATGTACACCTTCCCATTGTTGTCAGAGTACGGTATGTATAGTCCCTCCTTGCCGACAGCCGTGTACATGAACGTGTTCTTTGCATACGACGTCAAGTACTTACTAATGTACTGACCCATGTTCTCAATCTCATCAAGTGGACAAGTATATACAGCAACTTCACCATCTTCAACACATGTTGCAATGTATAGAGTATCGTTAAATATTGCAAGGTCAGTAATCTCGGGATTGTTCTTAAACTGGTAAATTTTTCTCCAATTGTCTGGCTTGTCAAGGTCCTCCTCATTTATCAGGAATATCATTCCAAAGCCCCTACATGTGCCAACTATGAACCTCCTATTCTTATAGTCATATACTGCGCTTACAAATTCGTCACCTGAGCCAAGCTTATTGGGATATACATAGCACGTGCTCTCAAGCTTCTCCACATCCGTCACAGTTACAGCAAAGTGCTCATTTCCATACTTCTCGCTCTGCTGACCAAACTGTACAAACATCTTCCTATGTGTCAGATATATGCCTACCCAGTGAGCCCAGCCACCTATCTCCCTTATGAACTTGACCTGCTTATTTTCAACGTCAACAATTATTGGACCTCCCTTACCGTCGCTCCTTGCACCGTAGTTTATTCCACCTAGAATGTACTTCCTGTCAGCAAGGTAGTGCCACGTCGTTACTTCGGCACTGTCGTTGATCTGTACTAACTGAGCTACCTTGGCCATCATTACATAAATGTTCTAACTATTAAAAACGTTATGTAGATTCTTCAAGCTCTATCTCAACTTTTTTAACCTTTAGCTCTGGACTGTGGTCAAGCTCAACATGTTTATTACTTGCAGTTAGTGCACTCTGTAGGATCATTGACCCCGTTGTTATTGTTCCAGTGATGATTGCGCTCTCAACATATTGAGATAGTGGTATCCCAAGAGCATGCGTAGTGACAACTGTTGCAATTCCCATGCCTATTAGCAGTAGTCCAGTAACAACCTTTGGTCCAAAACTGTGCCTCTTCTTTGTTTGATTACCCATGTTAGACATGTACATAATGTGTCAATTAAACCTTTTCCACCTTATATATGTCTAGAATCTTGTTGGCATTATTTGAGAGTGTACGAATGATTAATCTAAGTTTTGTACTTATCCTAACCTTCTTCATCATTACAAGTCCTCTACGTATGTACAGTATCTCATATATGTCCTCGCCATCAGTGTGAAATGCTCTTCCAAGTCCACATGTTACATATATCGAGACGTCGCTTATGGACCTGCCAAAGGTCACGTAGGTCCTCCTGTGTGGCAGTGCAAAGTATTGTAAGTTAAGGCTTTTTGCTATGCCTGCAGAGACTGCAATTATGTGCTTTATATTTGACTGAAGTCCAAGCCTTTTAGCAAGTTCAGCTACCTTACATATGTCTAGACGCATAGGTCAATGCACTTCTTCTCGACGTCGGGAAGCACCTGTGTAATAAGTGCCTGCTGTAGTGACTTATCGTGAACGAACCTGACTATTGCAGACATTATTCCATCACCAATATCGCTTATACACTTCTCTACACATTCCTTCACGTTCATTATCTTTGGCAGTGTCCTCTCCTGTGTCTGTACTGGCTGACTCATGTGGATTAGTTTTTTATCTAAGCATATAAACGTTAGTACACATGACCCGAGAGCTTGATGTTGCGTTTCGTGAAGATGCTTACCTAATACTTTCAACATACCTTATATACAAGATAAAGACGGCACGTGGAAACGTTATTACACTATCGATACGTGACATAAAGAAGTACGTGAAGAGGGAGCTGAGTCACAGCACCATCAAGAAGCTGACGTACCTGCTGACTAAACTGTACCTTCTTGGGTTCCTTGAGAGGGAGAGCGTTGGAAACTATGGAAAGCAGAGGTACAGGTACGTACTGCGTAAGGACAGTCCACTATATAAGACAGCTATCGAGGACATGAAGCTTGACCCAGTTAACATGTTTGAGTTCTTGAGGACCTTAGACAATTATGGACTAGGATACATATGCATGGCAAGCAACAGAGCCGACAAGTACAGGACAGTGTGCAAACATGTGAAGGGACTGGACAAGTACGTTGTTGGTGTTTAACTATCTGGACAGCATGAACTTCAGGAACAGTATAATAACTGCACCAATTATTACCCACTCAATGATCTTCTGAATGTTCTGCCAAGCAGATGACTGCTGTCTACTCTTCGTGACTTCCTGAAGCGCTGTAAGTATGGGGTTAGTATTTGTCAGTAGTTTAACCTTGTCCTCTGGTGGCAAGTTGCTTTTCAGTATGTTGCTTGCATATTCAACAATCTGCTCACCCATCTTAGTGTACAGGTCCGACAGTATCTTCACCTTCTCGGTCTCGTACTTCACCTCCTGCGTCTTGAAGTACTGGAACACGCACACGCCTGTGACAATCATGCCGATTATAATTGCAATTAATATGCCTATACCAAACTGTGCAATGCCGTGCACAGTCCTGAGAACTATCTCATACTTACCGTCCTGAGTCTGCTCAACCTTCTCAACATATCCAAGCCTTGTAAATGATGAAAACACTTCATTGACAGCATTTGGCTCAACCTTTATGCTATATTTGACAACTCTAAGCTGTGTATCAGTTATGTCAGTTATAAATGATATATATTTCATCTTCTTGATAACTTCATCTATGTAGCCTATGTAAGCCCTCTTTATTCTACCACTGTTGCGATCCACCACAAGTATCTCACATATTATCCCACGTGTGTCACTACTAGAGAACTTTGGGATTGGGAAAGGTAGAAACGAGTTAGGTCCAGCATGTAGTATATATAGTGGACCTATGATTACCCTCTCCACTATGTCGCCACCTTCAAATACATGTACCTTATTGTAGCTTGCAAATACCATGTACACGTCCACATCCTCGGTACCAGTATATATGTCGGCTTCATTTTCAAGAGGTGCCACATACGTCTCAAAGCTTGCAAGTGCAACAGTTGAGCCATCACTTTTAACACCGTAAATCTGTAAGTATGCAACGTCACCATCTGGGTACTTCTCCTTGTTCAAGGTTATGTCAATTGGAAGAGCTACAGCTATTATCCTCTTGTCTTTTGGAACGTCAAAATCTACGCATCCCTCGTTGAAGGCGTCAGAATGTTCAGGTACTAGACATATCCTGCCTTTTGGGTACTGGTTAAGCGTGAGCGCATAGACGTCCATTATGACAACGGGCGAAAATGCAAGATCCCCACCGTTCTCTAGAATGAGTGGTGGATATAGAACAATCATAATTTAGAAAATGTTTAAGCTAGTTTAAAACTGTTTACCCTGCTTTTAAGTTGTCTTGAACTGTATCTTGTACGGTATGTACTCCACGTCCCACTTTCCGTCCTTGTCAACTGCAATTACCATCGTGTGCCCATTCTCAACCGTGATGTCCTGATCCTTCACTAGCTCTCCAGCATTTACCTGTTTACATGTTCCGCCTAGACATATCATGTATGGTGCTGAGCCTCCCTCAATCTTGAGCTTCTCATCACTCTTGTCATAGTACACGAACAGCTTCCTGTCTAATGCAAACTCGTCAAACATTACATCAACAACATCGACACCAAGCGAGTACACCATTGCATCTATCACAGCTTCAGGAATGTTGAACCTTCTTGATATTCCGTACCCAACCGCGAACACGATTGCCTGAACAACTATCTTTGAGTACTTCTTTAGCTTTGGAACAAGTGCATCATATGCCTCTTTTATTCTTAGTACAATATCGCCTATCTTTCCAACGCCTCCAACTAGTAGACCCTCAACAATTCTCATTCCAGCAGGCATCAGTGCCCTACCTGCTCTCTGTACTGCTCCATATACAGCATTTAGAGCCATGTGTTACCTAAATTTGCCATCCATAAAAAACGTTACGTTCCTCATATTTTTAATATCTTCAACATTTTCCTCATTATCCTCGCTCTGACTTTCTTCAGCTGCAGCTTTATGCTCATGTTCTGTCTCTAGTAGTTTAGCAAGCTTCTTTGCCTCACCTTTAAACATTTCAACAACATCTTGAATAAATTCAACAACATCATCTATGCTACTAGTATCGACACCAAGCCTTGCAAGTTCCTCACGTACCTTTGCATATACCTCACCTTCACTCTGTGATGAGGCAATTGTGTATAATATGTTTGCTACTGTCCTAACCTTGTCCTCCTCGGCACCTGACATTAGATGCCTAAGAGCTTCATATATCTTATCGTAGTTACACTCTTTTAGTCCCTCGATAAGTGACTTGAACTTTTTGTACCCCCTGACGACTGACAGGACCTTCAGTGGAGAAAATGGTAGTCTCATGAGCAAGTTTTAGTAATTTTCAGTATTTAAGTTTTTTACGCTCCAGCAGGAGGTGCAGGTCCTGCACCTGTCATTGCTCTGAACATTCTAAGAAACATGTCTCTATCAACGCCGTACTTTGCAACGAAGTTGGCTATCTCTGCAATGTCGTCATCTGTAAGTATCCTGAGTCTATATAGACTGCCAAGCTTTGCACATGCCTTGGCTAGGTATGCAACTTTGTCACCCATCGATATTCTCCTGTTCCACTTCGAGACAAGCTCGCTTATGGCGTTCTGCAACTGTACAAGTATTGCACCTGATATTTCTGGTCTGTTTGCAAACCTCTGTCTCACAAAGTCAACTATGTCCCACCTGAACTTCTTGTAATCCTCAAGGTACTGGCTTGCCAGCTTTGTAGATTCCTCACGCATCTTGTGCTCAAAGTAGTCTGCAAAGAACGGTATCTTGTCCTCATACTTTTCCTGCATTTCCTCTGGCGTCTTTGGCCTTCTCCTACCCATATCATGTGCACAAGCGTAAAGTAACCAATAAACGTTAGCGTTCTTTAACGTATTAACCTTGATAAGGTTCATCAACATGATGACAACATTTTTTACCTGTACACTGGACAGTTATCTCATAATGGCAGACCCAACATTGAGCACTCTAGTATGTAGCACAGCTGTTAACTGCTCAATATTTGTAATGATTGTCATAATGTACATCAAAATGAATTCTATACTAAGCGAACTAAAGGGTAAGATAGAATTTCTTGAGAGACTCGTGTTCAGATTATTGAATCATGACCTGAGGCAAGGTCAAGAACGTAAGTGAGCCACATGTCGTAGACCTTGTTAAACTTTGGACATGCGTAAAGCACCTCGATGTCATGTGTCTGATATTTCCCCCTGACCCTGATCACGCCCCACGTCAAGGTTCTCCTACGTTCCCTCTTCACTGCAAGCCTGACATGACCAACGTCGCCGTACGTCTTCTCGATCTTGTAGACCTGTCTTATGACCTTCTCTGGACTCCTCTCAATGATGCTCAAATAGACGTGGTAGCCCTTAGCCGTCTCAAGCACTGCCGTGACGCCTATCTTCCTGTCAAGATCATCAACTATTTTCCATATGTCGACATGTTTCTTGTCTATGTCTAGAGCCCACGTGAACAGCACCTTTCCAGTACGTTTAAGCAGTCTAATAGGCTCAACATTTTCGTGACCCTGCACGGCACGTTTAAGCATGTCTATCTCACGTTCATCAAGTTCACACTCTAGAAAGTACAGATTTACAGCAAGTGTTGAATGTGCCTTAACTCTATTGAACGTTGCCTTTCTCGACGGTGTGTAGAGAACAAGCTGTGGAACAGCCATACGATTAACAAATAGTGTGCACGTGTAGCCATCAGATACGACCAGCATAGAGTCACCTTGAGTACCTTCTAACAAGCTCAAGCAGATAGCTGTATAGTTCTCTCTCAATTGCGAGTAAATCAACCTCACTTACATTATCTAACATCCTGTTCTCAGCTAGGACAGCAACAACAAGCACTGCAAGACCTATGAGAAACATTTTTGGTCTATACGCAACTATGTACTGCTTAACTTCCCTGTCATTTAGCTTCCTTATGTATTTGCACCTTATTGTGTCTCTGTCCCTGTTGTAGACTACGATAATTATGTTATCGTACTTTCTTGTTCCTGTTATGCACACGTACTCGTTATTTTCCTTTCTGATCCTCATGATACTCTCTCCCTACAGATCTCTGTACAGTACTTCCTTATCCACTCAGCTGTGATTCTTCTACGTCTGCCTGCATGCCTAAAATATGACATGCATCTACGTACACAGTACCTGAGTGCTGTTGTTCTGTCCTCTGACTTTGCCTCAAGTGCAAGCCTCTGAAGTGCTGAACCTACAGCCCTGACATATCTCAACGTGTTGTACTCGTCTATTCTCCTAAGCTCATCAGCCGTCCTATAGTACTCATATGCATAATCTACACCACACCTATACAAGTAGTAGAATACTAGTCTAGCGGTTCCAATCGTCGTACCAGCTATGTCACATGCCATAACTATTGCACTTGTTGGTCTATTCCTGTAGAAGTATAGTGAATAGAAGAATGCTCTAAGAAACTCATACCAGCTCCTCCTGTACCACCTTGGAAATTTTTCACGAATTAAATCACAGAGCTCTCTAGCCCACATCGATGACGCCTCCTCAAGTATCGGCTCAATGATTTCACGAATCTGATTTCTCCTGCCTTCTGGAGTATATGCATTCAAATAACCGTCAAGGAACTCGAAAAAAGGATAAGATAGAATTGATGTATTTTGGATTGACATCTTGTGCATGTTCAATTCCTATTTCTATTGCTCGTGGTGTCTTACCCGCCATCTTTCACTCATGTATAACAATTGAATATTCAAAGTCCAATATTTTCAACGTTGCGAATATTCCTTTACCAATTCTCTCAACTGTCAGCTCAGACTTCACGTTTCCTGTCAATATCATGAATATTTTCACAGTACTGTCATTTTCATTTACTGCACCTACAATTGAGGATATTTCTATCCTTGCATTGAACTTATCGACAATAAATTCCCTAATCGCATCGCACAGCTTCACAATATTGCCATTCCTAATATATTCGTCAACTATTTTAAAAATGTCCATGCTCATGTTCTCACTTTACTGCTCCTCCTTCTCTTCCTCCTCCTCCTCCTTCACCTTTACGACACCTTCTATTCTTCTCCTTACCCTAGCCTCTGCAAGCGTCATCGATATTATAGTCAACGTATCTTCATCAAGCTGTCTTAACACCTTTGCAACAATCTCAAAGTCACGTGCAGATATGACGACGTCCCTATCAGCCATGTGTATTACAAATGCAGGAAACGTTGCGCCACGTGTCGTCCTTATTACACCAACACCTACTTTGATGTCATCCATTTCTTTGACCACGACCATCTTCGACTTTCCCTCCTTCATGAACTTTCTCAGGTATTTCACATACTTCTTCACGGTTTCTATTATCGTCTTTTCCTTTGTTCTGGACTTGCCGTTCTTTGTACCGTTCTGCGTGCTCATAGCCGAGACTAATCCTAGTTTTGAAGTTTTTAAAGTTTATCCCTCAGACTCAGACTCAGACAGCGTCTCAGTGCTAATGTGCTCATTTATCATATGATTAACATAGTCCATCTTTGAAATAAACTTCTTTCCACATACTGTACATGTGTAAATTGTTGTTCCTGCTCTCTCTATCCTAACTAGTAGACCCCTGTCCTCTAACAGTTTTAGTACACTGTCTATGAATTTTTCTAAATTCTCTTTCATCCTTAAGAACTCCTCCTCACGTTCTGCAAGTCTCCTAGCAATTTCATCAAGCTTAACGTCAGGATCCCTCTCAAATTCTTCTATAAACGAATTTATCCTACTTAACACATCTACAATTGCCTTGTACTTCACTTTGAACTTGTCAACGATATTTGAAACATTATCTACTATAGCCCTCACAAGACCGATACAGATCCTGAAGTCCATCTTAACTAGTTCACACATATTTTCAACATATTTACTTTTGTTTGAATTAAGCAGTTCAATACAGTAGAATCTGTACTCTTTTGCTATATGTGGAACAAGCTTGTTGTATACAAATTTTGCAAGAGATATTAAAGATCTAACAAGTATGAGATAGACATATGTTGCAACATGAGCATTTTCCTTGTTCATGCGCTTGGCATATCGCCTAAGCAACTTTATCTCGTGTTCAATCTCTAGAACATTATTTGCATACCTGAAAAACTCGTAGTCAAGTACTCTACTCATGCTCCTCAAGTAGCCTACCGTTGCTTAGGTCAATCTTAACAATTTTTAGAGGCGCAAGAATCTGCTTGACGTGACAACGTGGACAGCACACTTTCGGCCCCTTTTGTTTGCTTACCCACACGTAGCCACACTTCTTGCACTTATAAACGAAGATATACAGCTCGGTCACGGAACTAGACTTAGCATGACTACTTTTTAACTCTTCCGTTACTTACAACATACTTTCTAGCTCTAGTCAACTCTTCTTTAATGTCCCTAAGAACATCATAAATTTCCTCCTTACTAACATTTTCAAAGTTCTGCAAGATTTCACATATCTTGTCTATAGTCCACTCAATTTTCTCAATAAGAAACTTCACAGTACTAGGCAGAAAACTTATCTGTTCAACTGCACATGGTTCACCACACCTTGGACACACATATCCCTTCGCAGGTGAATTAAACAACAGTGTAATCACTTTGTTGCATTTTGTACAGTACACAACGTACATTCTTCTGTTACTTAATATTCTGCTTATAAACTCATTTGCATAAATTTGTAAAACTATTTTTCCGTACATCTTATCAAAAAACGTGTCACAGTGATCAGTATAGTATGTTAATTGTAGGAGTGCATTAAACTCAGCTGACGGAATCTTCACATGTCCTGATCCTGCTCTAACGTTTTCAACTTCTTCAATTGTCTCCTGAATAAGCCTCTTTATTGCCATTCTAATGAATTCGCTTCTATTTGTATATAATCTGCATTTAACAAATTGATCAATTATTTTTAAGTCAGTGATAGGTATCCACACTGTTATTAGTTTCATTTTCTGTTTCTCGTTCTGTTTCTCGGATGTCATGGTTCTGTATATACATCTTGTCTACTAGTTTTAAGTTTTACTAAAAGTAGCACCATAAGCGTAGGGTAATACTTAAAAGTTTAAGATACTAAAAATAGAACATGCACAAATCAGCATACGTAGAACACGTATTTGAATCTGCAAATAATGTCAACATAGCAGAGCTAACATCTAGACTACTACTCATTAAGAAGAGCCTGCTAATAGAATCAAAGTTCGATAATGAAGACTTCATATACACGATAACACTTGGAACATGCAGGTGGCTCATAGTTGAAACAAGCTTCGACGGAGAAATAAATAGAGTCAGACTCAGATACTGTACAGAACTTGACGAAGACATTCCAAACACAGTAAAACAAGAACACTTCACAGAAATAAACAAAATTATTAAAATATTGAAAGAAACTGGACTGTACCTAGTTGAAATAAACCTAGGATACAGAGTACAGTACTGAAAAATAAAAAAGAAAGGATTTTTTTCAAAATTTACTTAAGTTTCTTCGTCAGTTTCTTCATCCAGTTCTTCAGCTTCTACTATTATCTTGTAGGTTTGATAAAACGTAATAATCAACCTCTTTATCTTCTTTATCGACTTCATTATCTCACCTTTTTCTCAATTTCCTTAATGGCTTTTCTAACTAAATTTAATGTATACATTAACAACTCTCCAATTGCCTCAGCACTACGTCTATGGAACCATATATCCTTGAAAATGGCTTCCTTTACAACGTCACTACCTTTTCTGATCACTATGACAGGCTTGTATAACTCTCCATAAAACGCGTCCGTTATATACCTTATTTCGAAACTTACACCATCTTCAATCAAGTACGGTACCAGCTTGAACGTTATATCTATCACGTCTTTTATTAGACTTATTGCTCCTAGTGCTAGGTCTATCGACCTCATACCTGTGCTATTTCTAGTCTCTTTACCTTTTAAGTTTTACCTAAGGCTTCTCATGGATAAAATATCAACAAGAAGTAATTATTGTCCTAGGAGGAAACCAACTGAGTTAACAAGGTGAAATACAAAATAAAATAAA
>CAYPXK010000100.1:0-3031 GCA_964414695.1 uncultured Thermoproteaceae archaeon
TAACAAAAAATACAGAGTATACATATGCGAAAACTTGACAATGAGCAATGAGAAAATAGTAAAACTCGAAATACCAGAATTATCTACTACACATATTGAACTAGGATGGAACTCCGTAGTGATTATAGAACCTGATATAGACAGACATTTATTATTATATAATCCTATAAATCTGTGATCTACTGGAGTTAAGTAAGAACTTACATAACGAATTTTCTAGTCGCGTCAGCCAGCGCAGGACATAGATAAGTTATTTTATAATGTTTACGATATCTTGCCAAAATGCTGACAAGTCCTTAATTGCTTCATCTTTTCTTCTTGGTATAACTTCCGGAATTATCACTAATGGCTTCGAGTTAATGTTTAATTGTCTAGCAGATAGTATAGTTCTCACTAACTTTAACGGTATCTCTCGACTGTCTCGCGATATCTCTCATGCTTAACATTATCTGGCGAGTATACATGATTCCAGTGTGCGTGAACTGATACCACGCGACTTAGAAGTTCATTGTCTGCAAGTATATACTTCTCGACATAGCCTAACACTACGCAGTCTAGATCTGTTAAACATAATAATCTGCGTGAGACCCTACCAGGAGCTCTCTCAGCAAGCACTCGAAGAGCTATTGCTAACTGATAAAGATCAAGTGTTATGCCGAAACTTAGGCCTCTAGCAATTTTCTCCATTAGCTCAAGTAGTAATAACAGGATGCTATAGTCAGGTATTAGCTGACGAGAATGTATGTATATACTTCCTCCTCTTGGCTCAATGGTTATGACAACATTGCTTGACTTTAAGTTACATTTTACAGAATCGTAAAAACATGAAGCTACTTCAATTAAACTATCGATAAAACTACTTTTGTAGACATGTACATTATCTTCGCATATAAAACCTGGATGTATCTCAAGTACTATAAGACAATCGCTTGATAATTTAACCCTATCTGCAAGCTCTGCCAATTTTTCCACTAACTTATGAAGAGTTTCACAATATGTTCTAACAAACGGTTTATAAGTCCACCATGCAAACTCATGCTCAGTATGTATTACAATTGCTTTGCATGGATTAAGAAATGACTGAACCCTAGTCCTAATCTTTTCTATTCTTTTCAATATAAATTGCTCAAAGCGACTAATACGCCTAGATAGGACTACTCTACAGGCTTTCGCTATAAGTTCTAAACTTTGTTTAGGGTCTTCACGAAACCTCAATACAGCTTGCTAATAATCCTGACACGTCCTACTCTCACACGTAAAAGTCAGGAAGAGACCCTTCGTTAGGCTCAGAAGATCTATTAATGAAGTCAATGCTTGGTATCTAAGTAAGTATGCAGGAATAGCAATGATAATACAGGACTTATCATGAAGACCCATGTATTATAGTGAACTTTCATTGTAGAACAATATATAGATTATTTAGAATTTAACTTTACAGAAATTAGGACGTCCAGCACTTAGGATCTCTCTTAAGGACAGAGTAGGTAACTTAACATTCGTGTTTCTTAATCAGGACTAGTGCTCTACGGAGCTTCCTTAGCTTTAACTAGTTTTACTAACCATTCAGCCACTTTATAGGCACCATCTTTTTCCTCTAGTACTCCAAGTTCTTTCCAGTACTCGACATCTATGCCCATTGATTCAAGTGCATGTTTTGGATATGTTCCGTAGCCTATCTTATCTATGAGGGTTTTGACTTCTGGATTTATGTCAATTGGTATGCGAGGAAGTTCTACATAGTATCTGAATGCTTCATGGATGTACACTATTTTGTCAACACCTGCTAGTAGGCCGATAATTACTGCATATGTTACTTCTGGCTTGAAACCTCCAGAGGCTATTAATATGACTTTACGACCTTGTCTCTTCTGACTTATTATGTATTTTGCATATTTGTTGAGTAGCTCGTCTATTCCTTCTACGAAGAATTTTTCACTAACTCCAAATCCTCTAAGTTCAACTATGTCACAGGTTATTTTACAGTCTGGTTTTAGGTCAGTTAACTTTTTGAAATGTTCCTGTTTCTGCTCTACGTAGTTCTTTATAGCATGTGCACAGAATATGCTTGTTCCTGTATCTGTTGGGTATAGTCTAATGTGAAGTTCTTCAATATATGCGGTGTTTGGTCTCCAGGATCGTAAAAACTTTATCATTGTATTAAGTTCAGCGGACATTAGTTCTGGGTCTTGTGAAACTATGTCTACAACAAATTTCATTAATTCGTCAGATGGGTGAATTCTTTTCCTGAACTCTTCTTGTTTAGGATCATTTATCGGAAGTCTACCAGCATTTTTAAGTATAGATTCATACTCAGGGGGAATCTTACCTGCCTGTCTATCTAAGTTAATCAGTATTGAAGTTCCAACAGTTGCTAATAGTGTGACCTTCATTACTTTATGACTTGGCCAGGTGGTATTTAATAAGACTTATCCAACGTGTAACACTTTCGGCTTATCAAGCCTTACAAATATGGGAAATCTATATACAAAAGATCTAACATATGCAAGACCGGGAGGAGCAAGCATAAGTACACGTCTCTCCTGAGCAGGTACGTTAAGTTTCTCTAAAATCTTCTCTTCGCCTCTTAACACAATTTTCGTATTTGTAAGCTGGAGAACAAGATCATTAAGATCGTCAGGGCTGTGAGTTGCAAATATCAGACCAATGCCTTTAGCTCGTCCAAGCCTTGCAAGCATCGTCAAGTAACTTTCAATGAGCTCTTTTTCAGACTCTTCACGAGTCTGTGGAAAGAAAGTGTGAGCTTCATCAACTGCTATTAGCACTATCTTAGGCCTTATACTTTTCCAATTCTCTTCAACATACTTGTACAACTTATCCAGTACCCTGTACACAACAAGCCTCTGTTGAGATGTTGTACATTCTCTTAAATCTACCACAACAAGTTTCGAAGAACTAAATAAACTCTGATAATCAGGCTCTACAAAGGTTATAATATACACATACGATGAGCTACGTCTCTCATCATCTTCATCGTGTTCCTCAATTTCCATGGATATTGATCCCCTAACCT
>CAYPXK010000101.1:0-2482 GCA_964414695.1 uncultured Thermoproteaceae archaeon
AACCAGGAGGAAGAAAATTACTATACCATTCAACAACTACGACACTACTACTAGCATCAATACTAAGCCTAATCCCCAAATGCATCATATTAGCTACAGTTCTCTCAGCACTTTATATACTATCAACATTCACATACGTATTAAAATGCATAAAAGGCGGCGACAAACCAAGAACAGCCATCGAAAATACAATCAAACAACAACTATTCTGCCTACCAACACTCACATTAACAATATTCACATGGTTCAAAATGAGAAAAACATTCGATAAAATATTTAAAGAAATTCAATCATTTAATCGCAAACACTACCAAATATGCTTATAATTATGATCTTTACGTCATTATTAACGCACGCAGAAGCTACATCATACTGTTAACAACACATGTAGAACACAACATGTACATATAAACGAGCCTGCGTTATCTAGGCTATTGTATTGATAGTGTCTTTGCCGCTATCAGTCAAGTATATGGAATCTCGGCTTAGGACAGCGGAGAGGTCTATTGAAGAAGTAAACAAAAGTCTTGACGGTGTTAAAAATCACGTCAACATAGATAGTTTCTAGAACCAGTGGTACTTAAGACAAGCTTACGAGCTAGGTCAGTGTAATAAAATTGTCCTTAAGTTCCTTGCAAAGTCATTGATATGTGTTACATCTACAGAAACAGACCATCTAGCGTTCGTAATCCATTTTTTAAGCTCTCTTTCAAAAGCTTGTAATAACTTTGTGCAAATCGATTTAACTTTATGAACTATATCGTCTCGGAATACAAGCAGTTTTAACTTAAACTTAAAATCGAACGTAGGTTGCGACATTAATCCAAGCCAATTTACTATTTTCGTCTCAAAATCACTTGTTTTCTTCACAAGTACCTCATAGAGCTTATCATCTGATTTTGTGCCTATTAGGTACTTTAGATCGCAGACTATTGCCATAGAATCTTGTATGATTGCATAGTCGAACATCTTACGTGACAGTTTATCCTTAACACGTAGTCTTGGAATAACGACAACCCAGGGCTTATTGCCAGTCTTTGAAGTAAGAGTCAAGGTATCGTAAAGCGCTCCGATCATTGCAGGTATAACATCTGAGAATAGGTCGTTTACATATTGGTGAAATGCACGTCCAATATTGAACTGCACTCGTGCTAAGCGTCCTACTCTTGATGTACTCTGTGAAGCTACCCTAGCTACATAATTTAGGTCATGCCAATACTTTAGGAACGTTTGGACAAGACACTTACATTCCTCGACACTTTCTACGATATCTGCAATATTCTCGCATTTAGAGGCAATGTAGTCAATGTCTGACGGCAGAAACGCCGGTCTCGTCCTTATTAGCAGTCTACATGGGAGTTTCACCTTAACTATCCTACTCTGCTGTGAAGCCGAACCTCCTTCAACAGCCGTAATGTCTATCCTTAATGTAGTTTCCTGCTCCCCTTTACGAATCGCCGAGGAAAGTTTCCTCTCGTATGCCTTCGAAGTATCTGCGAAGCTGATCAATGGCTAGTAACTTTGGCTCACGGATTATTGATAATATCAAATCATACAGGAGCCGTGTAAGCCCTTGCGCAGTCTTGTCAAAGCAAGCTAACGCACTCCAGAACTGATACTGTTCGGGTGCAAATATGCACATAGAAGTGTTCTCATCGTATATGCTCAGTACTATACGGGAGACAAAATACCGGATTCTTGCGTGTTCCTGCATGGCCTCAATCTGCCATCATAAATGTCTCACGCTCTGGCTAGCACATTGACGAACTTTATACTGTTCTCTGAGTGCGTTCTCAGTGCTTTACTTACTTCGTGTATCCACTCTACAACGAATTTTGTCTCTACGTGTCCTCTGCTTTTGTAAATTTCATTTATGTGATATTTTATAAATCGCAGTCCCCTTCTATAGACTTGTAATTCATTTTCACTTAGTCTTCGTTCCACAAGCTGCTCATATTTAGCTATGTTCTCCGGCACAGGTATTATGAAGTATGTCATACTTTTCTTAAACAACTCAGAATCTCGTGATAACTCATCAATTATGATAGCATAGTCGTCCGGTGTAAGCTCCTCTGTCTCCAGTTCCGATATTTCCAACTCATCGGTAAGCTCGCTAAATGGCGTAAGTTCGAGCGCTGTTACTACTAAACCCTCAAGTTCGAGCTGCGCTACAATATAGTGGAGAGGTGGTGACTTAAGATACGGTCCCTGTTTGGCAGGTTTAAATACATAGTCACTAAATGGATTACTAATACCTTCAAATAAATCTAAAAATAGCTTCATTGCATATATAACCTTGTCATAAATGACAAAGCCAGGAGGACGATAACCACTGGCCTCCATAAACACCTCCACGAGCTTTGCAAGTAACCAAAGCTCAACCAAATCTTCCTGACTCATCATCGATCTCCCTGTCAAGATTAGGCAGATATTCCTTACTTTTCTTATGCTCACTAGCTGAGGATATTTTAAGCAGATATTT
>CAYPXK010000102.1:0-10516 GCA_964414695.1 uncultured Thermoproteaceae archaeon
TAGGTGAACATGACATCAAGGGAGGTGACGAGATCGAGGTTAGGATAGTCGAGTTTACACTTGTGAAGTTTAAGTTGGCTGACAGTGATGCCTACCTGGTTGCTGCTACATTACGTCCTGAGACAATCTTCGGCATAACAAACGTGTGGGTTAATCCTGATGCCGAATATGTTGAGGCACATGTAGATGGTGAGACATGGATAATATCGAAGAGATGTGCCTGGAAGCTACAGTATCAGGATAGGAAAGTCGAGATAGTACGCACATTTAAGGGAGTAGAGCTCGTTGGGAAATACGTTCACGCACCACTTGTAGACAAGTATGTTCCAGTACTCCCTGCACTCTTTGTTGACGATGATGTTGCAACAGGAGTAGTCTACAGTGTCCCCGGACATGCACCATACGATTATGCTGCACTTCAAGATCTGAAAGGTGAACTTGGCGAGAAGTACGGTGTCAAAAACATAGTAGAATCAATAGAGCCAATCAGCATAATAAAATCTGATTTAGGAGAGCTACCTGCAGTAGATGTATGCAAGAAGCTTGGAGTAACCACACAGCTTGATAAATCAAAGCTAGATGAGGCGACTAAGCTCGTCTATCAGACAGAGTACTACACAGGAATAATGAAGGACAATACACCACTTGCCGGCGTACGTGTACCGGACGCAAGAGAGAAGGTCAAGGAAATGCTGAGACAGGTAAACAGAGTAGACAAGATGTTTGAGCTTGAGCCTCCTCGCATCTACACACGATCAGGAAATAGAGTGATTGCAGCAGTCATTAAAGATCAGTGGTTCATAAATTATGCAGTTCCTGAGTGGAAGAAGACAGCTCTCACATTTGTCAATGAGGTTCTCAAGGTAATACCTGAGAAGTATAGACAACAGTTCATAAGCACAATCGAGTGGCTCAGTCTAAGACCATGCGCAAGAAAGAGAGGAATTGGAACACGACTCCCATGGGCTCCTGAGTGGATAATAGAATCGCTGAGTGACTCAACAATATACATGGCATTCTACACAATTGTGAAACAGTTAAGAGAAAGTAAAATCTCTGAAAAACTATCTAAGCTCGTAGAAGATGTATACAACAACAATGCCGAAGCCCTTAACATAATAGAGAAATTCTTTGATTACATATTCCTAGGAGAAGGAAACGGAGAAGAAGTTGCAAAACTATTAGGAGTTCCCACGCAAGTTATTGAAAACATACGAAGAGAATTCCTATACTGGTACCCAGTTGATTTGCGACATAGTGCTATTGATCTAATACCAAGCCACTTAACATTTTTCATTATGCATCATGTTGCAATATTCCCACCAGAACTCTGGCCACGTGCAATATCTCTAAACGAGTACGTTATCAGAGAAGGAAGAAAAATGAGTAAATCTCTTGGAAATGTTCTTGAAGTATGTCGAGCAGTTAGATTATACTCTGCAGACGTTGTAAGACTGTACATTGCGTATGCTGCTGACCTGGAGACTACATTAGACTGGAGAGATGCTGAAATAAGAAGACTTGTAGATCAGTTAGAAAGATTCTGGAACATCGTAAACAATATAATAATGTTAGGTAGACCCGCAAGAAGCTACAGTTACGAAGAATTGAAGTTATTAAGTAGGTACGTCATAGCAAATATTCGTAAAGTAGTTAAAGAAGCTAAAGACGCACTTCAGAATTTCAAATTAAGAGAATACGTTGTGCAAGCATTCTTCAACATGATGAACATAATTGAAGAGTACTTAAATAACTACAAGATCTGTAACATAGAGCTGGATGAGGCAAGATATGTGCTCAATTACGTACTTGAGAGATGGTTAAAAATTTTACAGCCAGTGATACCTCATGTATGTGAAGAACTTTGGCATAGATTAGGAAAAGAGACATTTATATCATTAGAGAGTTGGCCTGAAGAGGAACCCTATGATGAAGATCTTTTAAAGGCATTTACACTCATTGAGAGGACTTTAGAAGACATAAAGAACATAATTAAGGCTAGAGAGAGAAGAGTTAAGAAAGTACACATATATGTTGGACCTGAGGATGTTGTCTATAACATTGTCAGAGATATTATTATGCTGCTAGATGCAGGTAAAAACATGAGAGATGTAATACGTGAATTAACTAGAAAGGAAGAGTACAAGAAATTTGCCTCAAAGATCCCTGACCTCGTTAAGAAAGTTGTTAATGGTCAGATACCGAGAATCGTCCTTACACGTGATAAGGAGCTTAGACTGTTCACAGAGTTTTCACAGTATATGAGTCTAAGGCTTGGTGTAGAGGTGAAGGTACAGGATGCATTAAGACCTGAGTACGATCCTGTAAATAAGGCAAGTCAAGCACTTCCTGGCAGGCCTGCAATATATATTGAGGAAGAGTGAAAATTACCTCTTTGTGGCTCTTGTAACTACTGTATATTTACAGGACAGTAGACCTTCTATCACATTTTCGTTAAGGTCGAAGTATTTTGCAAATTCTTCAAGTATTGGCTTAAGTTCTTTTATTTCATACTCGTAAAGTTCCCTATACTCTCTAACCGTCTTTATGATATGTGTACTTTCATATAGACACTTTGCTAATCTGAGAGCAAAATCCCTTCCTTCTCGTGCAAGCGCTTCTTCAAGTGCTTCAATGTCTCCGAACTCTATGTCCTGCACAAGTTCAGGCGGCACCTCTCCTTCCTCAATGAGCGCCGAGATGAATGTTGTGAATTCTAGCTTAGGTGGTCTGAGACCTATCTTGTGTGGCGACACTTTGCCACGTATATACACTCTGCCTCCTACCATTCCTGTACCAACGTGACGACCAGCAAGTTCTATGCCTGTGACATTGTTGAGGTATGCGTCTATTCCGAGAACCATCACGACACCTCCAGCCATGTACTCTGCCAGATAGTCATCTACACGGCCACCCACTATGAGGTACGGTCTCTTGTCTCTGTACTCTCTCATTAGTATTCCTACACGTGTACCTGCGCAACCTCTCACAAAGATGTACCCTCCCTGCATTGCTTGACCAAGGACATCGCGTGCATCTCCGTGGATCACTATCTTGCCACCATGCATTGTATCTCCAACATCATCCTCTGCACTTCCGTACACAATTATCTCCGTGTCCTCGTTCAAGTTTCCCAGGCAGTTACCAGGTATTCCAAAGAGCTCAAGCTTAACATTATGAATGCCGTATCTCGCTAAGTTTATGCCGATGTACCTCTGACCGTACACGTTGTACACCTTTATGACTCGATGACCTTCAAGTGCCTTCTCGAGAATCTTATCATTAAGTGTCCTGTAGTCCAACCCCCACGCATCTATCACATTGTCTCCCTTTGGCACTTCCTGACGAGCCCTACGCAAGTACTGCGATACTCTGATGTTCGTAGACTCGTAGAAGAGTTCAAGATCTATGCTCGTGCGTCCATAGGCTATGACTCCACGCTTGTAGGAGGCAATGAAGAAGCTACCTGGCTCAAGTTCCCAGACCTTAGCTTCAGGATTTATCATCCTGATCTGGCACTCTTCACTTGCAACGTAGTAGTAGTTATCGTCTTCTCCGACGACAATTGGTCTAAGCTTCTGCCTATCTACCATAGCTATTAGGTAGAGGTCATCATCCAGATACAAACCCACGGCTACAGCAAATGGACCATCAAGCACAACTCCTGCATACTTCAGTCTCAGGTCCTTAGGCACTTCACGATCCCCGACAAGTAGTCTTGAGGCTACATCAGGTAGCAGTCTGTCTATTCTAATCATTTTGTATAGCAGAAATGCAATACATTCACTATCTGTACCTACGAAGCTTCTGGCAGATGAATAGTAGTACAGATAATTCATGTTAGATCCAAATGAACTTATATCTCCATTATGCACAATTGCAATATCATGTGCCGAGAATGGATGTGACCAATATGGATAGTATCCTGGTGAGTTTGTTGGCTGACGAGTATGTGCAATCCATAAGTCTCCACTAAAGTACTCTACAGAGTATAGTTTTGATATATCTAGAGGATATCCTACACCCTTAAATACACGTACGTGCCTCCCCCAGTAATAGATTCTTCCCGATCTATTGTCACTCCATAGTATATCATTTATATTGAATACAGCATCATCAAGCTTATATGGATCTTGTGAAAATACCTTAATTTCATAATCTAGAACCTTCTCAGTCTCAATACGCTTTTCTACGGATAATACCGAGAAATCTTTTGATAATATTTTCAAAATTATGTCGAGTCTATGCTGTTCTGAGCCGTCTTTTATTAAAAACAGTCCAATACGATAGACATTTTCTGGGAGATCTGTGTCAAGGGTAAATACGGCATACCCAGCACCATATCGTGATCCTCTGAACCTCACTAAGTCTATGGCAGCGGTAACAAGTTTGCCATCTATTTTATCTGCATGCGGCTTGCGCAGTATTCCAAATATGCCGCAGGATGATACATCTCTGAAAGCCACTGAACAAAGTTGTGCTTTGAGAGGTATTTATCCATTACATAAGACTATTGAGCCCTAAGTTCATAACAGAACTTATCGTCAACTATTCTTCTCACAAGGATCTTCTTCTGTGTGAGCATTTCAATAGCCTTCATTAACGTTGATAACTTTATGCCACGAACCTTTGCCCAAGCTACAAGATCATCCTTGCTTATTAGTCCACCTCTCTTCTTGACCAGGTCAACGATCTTCTCTGCAAGTGCATCAACATCTTCAACAGCCTTTGTCTCTTGCACTGATTTTGCCGATGCAGCCGGTTTCTCAGCAGCTTCCTTTGTCTTTGTAACGGTCTTTGAAGCAGTTGTTTCCTTGCTCTCCTCCTCTTCCATCAGGAACGCCGTTATTCCTATTGTCTGCTTACTTTCTTCCTCCTTCTTTTTTCGCTTCTTTGTAGTTGGCACAGGTACCCTGATACCTCATGCATCGAAGATTATAAAAGCCCTCTTGCCCGCATAGAGACGTAGTACACGACATAACATAGCTTTAATAAATACATAATCGAGTACGCGTCTGTGAACCTTGAAGGTACAACATGGATAGTGGGCTCAGCATGGCCTTACGTCAATTTCGTACCTCATCTAGGAAACCTAATAGGCTCAGCACTGAGTGCAGACGTATTTGCACGTTACCTTCGACTCAAAGGAGCTAACGTCATATTTGTCAGTGGAAGCGATCTTCATGGTACGCCGATCGAGGTTGAAGCACGTAAGCTAGGTGTAGACCCAAGAGAGTACGCACTAAAGATGCATGAGATTGTGTCAAAATTATTCAAGATCTGGAACATAAGCTACGATAACTACACGTCAACAGAGACTGAGGTTCATATAAAATTCGTCAGAGAATTCTTCTTAAGACTATACGAGAGAGGGTACATATTCACGAAAGAGGACACGCTACCATACTGTCCTGTTGATAAGATATTCCTACCTGATAGATTCATCGTAGGCACATGCCCCTACTGTGGATATGAGGAAGCTAGAGGTGACCAATGTGAAAAGTGCGGTGCACTACTTGAGCCTAGGCAACTGAAAAATCCAAGATGTGCAATCTGCGGCTCACCACCTGAATGGCGAACAACAACTCACTGGTATCTTGACCTTCCAAAACTTGAGGAGGCGGTCAGGAAGTACATTGAGTCCAACAAGAACCTACCTGAAAATGTCCGCTCAACAAGCGAATCAATACTGAAAACTGGTCTGAAACCACGAGCCATAACAAGAGACAATAAATGGGGCATTCCTGCGCCGTTCCCAGGTGCGGAGAATAAGACAATATACGTGTGGTTTGAAGCTGTACTAGGCTACATTTCTGCAACAATAGAATATTTCATTAGGAAAGGTGAGCCACCAGAAAAAGGACTTGAAATTTGGAAAAATGAAAATACTAAAGTAGTCTTCTTCATAGGGAAGGACAACATTCCATTCCATTCAATAATACTTCCTGCACTGCTAATCGCATCAGGAGATGGCTACGTTCTACCATTTACAATCTCTGCAACAGAGTATCTACTGTACGAAGGTCAAAAATTCTCCAAGAGTAGGAGAGTTGGAATATGGATTGACGAAGCATTAAAAGTCTTAGATAACATTGATTACTGGAGATTTGTACTAATATACATAAGACCGGAGAATAGGGATGCAAACTTCACATGGGATCAGGCTATTGATATAATCAATTCGATACTTAACGATACAGTCGGAAATTTCATACATAGAGTACTATCATTTATAGATAAAAGACTCGGTGGAAAGACTCCAAAAATAACAAAACTTACAGAGGAGGATGAGAAAACACGTAATGAAGCTATTAAAATATTTAGTGAAGTTGACAGACTCTACTATGAGATTAGACTAAGAGAAGCATTACACAGAGCAATAGACATTGCTAGGATAGGCAATAGATATCTAAACGATAGAAGACCTTGGGATCTCTTGAAGACTGATCCTGAAGAAGCGGGTTCTGTCATAGGTGTGGCACTTCACTTAGTTAAGATGTTAGCATTTGCTCTCTACCCTGTGATTCCAAGCTCCATGACACGTCTATGGAACATGATTGGCTATGACGATGACCTAAGTCAGCACAAGTGGCAGGAAGCACTTGAGCCAGTACGTGAAGGTCTACAGGTGAGAGATGTAAAACCGCTATTCAGGAAAGTTTCTAAGGAGGAGATTAGTAGAAGGTTGGAAGAGTTATCGAAAGATCGCCAGATTAGATGGGGTAGGAGATATCCTTGGGAACAGGTTGCATTACAGCTCGAGGTTTTTACTTAGCTTAAGTTCAATAAACGTCTTATCAAGACCTTGACAGAGCACTCTTCTTGCGAGATGTGTTAAAATTTCTACAAATGCCTCAGCAGGCGTTAATGAACGTAGTTTTATACCAAGTTGTTCCGCTACTTTTTTAGAAATTTCTGTACATCTGGTAAGTTCTTTACATCTTAGACAGTTCACTGGGGGTTGTCTACCTGTAACAATTATCAGTCCAGTTCGCCGGTCAACAAATGCACCTTTATTATTGAGTATTGATATTTTAACAGAATCGTCGTCAACCTCTATTCTATACACGAGAAATATACTTGATGCTAAAACATAGTCACCATCACCTTTTCTAACTACCCAACCTGCTTTTAGAAGTGCATTAAGATGTCTGTAAACTGTAGATTTTGAAATATGAAGCTTCTCCGCAAGCATTGTTGGGCGTGTTATTCCAAATACTATTAATTTCAGTATTGGTAGGCGCTCCCGGTTAAGAGCTATATCAAACATGTCTTCCCTAAGAAGTCGTATTGTTCCGTTAGATGCAATGGGTGGGAGAACAGGAAAGTTAATTACTTCCGCCTCCATCTTTCACCTAAGTAAGAAATGTCCTATCTTTAAAGCAGTATGTGCACAGTTTTTCAATTATAAATTTGATTCACTATTTTCTTAAAGCGAGTATTACACCTACTATGAACCCTATCGCGCCTGGTCCTATTGTCAATATTCCAAGACCTACAAGTAGTGTATATATTACGCTCCAGATTTTTTCAGCACTTCCAAGGAGTTTCATCAGTATATCCTGAAGTGAAGAGCCCAGGGACCATAATCCAAGAAGTGCCCCAAGTAGTGTCAGTAAGAACATCATTATCAGATACTTCGCGGCGCGCACTGTTGCATACCCAAGACCTAGACCCACTAGGAACTCTAGCAACATTACTATGTAGGACTGATAGTGAGAGAACACGCTAGCAAATATCTGCTGAATAGCTATCTCATGCATATTCCTGAGATATCTTATTGAAGAAAAAGGCTTAACGCGGATAACTTTGTAGCCTTTTAACGTTATCATTTACTGTATGTGTGTTCACCGTATTGCTAAGCCTCTCAGATGGAAGAAGTGTAGACTTTGCGGGTGTGAGAGTCCCCTCATTGCTGAGATCCTGGGAGTCTGTGCAGACTGTATAAGAGAGCGTTTTCACGAGGCTCAGAAGTACATATATGAAGCACACAGAATAAGCCGCGAAAGGTTCTCTCTCCCATATCCAGCACCTGCATCCCCCGACGGAGTACTGTGTGGTCTATGTGCCAGAATGTGCAGATTAGCGCCAGGAGAAGTAGGCTACTGTGGTCTCGTGGTACGTAGACAAGATGGCAAACTTGTCAGACTGAGCGAAGGACCTGAGTGGGGCGTACTTGACTGGTACTATGATCCTCTGCCAACTAACTGTGTAGCAGAGTGGTTCTGCCCAGCCTCGACAGGTGCGGGATATCCAAAGTATGCACTTGTCAAGGATGGACCAGAGATTGGATACTATAACCTTGCAGTATTCTACGGATCCTGCAATTTGGACTGTCTATACTGTCAAAATTGGCAATATAGAGAGTATCGCCTGTTCCCGTATAGCAAACGAGTACATGTAGACGAACTTGTGAAAGCCGCAGACAGGAGAGTCACATGTGTATGCTACTTCGGAGGTGACCCAAGTACACAGATGGTGCATGCACTGCTTACATCAAAGAAAATCTTAGAGAGAGCAAGACTTGAAAATAGAATAATTAGAATATGCTGGGAAACTAATGGACAGGTAAATTTTGAATTATTTAGAAAAGCTATAGAACTAAGCTTAGAGAGTGGAGGAATAGTAAAAATAGACATAAAAGCAGGAACACCACAAATCTACAAAGCACTAACTGATGGAGATTTTGAAATAGTTAAAAAGGCAATACAGGAAGTTGCAAAACATTTCAAGAAGAGGCCAGAGGTGCCTCTACTGACTGTGAGCCTGCTAGTTGTTCCAGGCTACATTGATGAGATTGAAGCAGAGGAAATGTGCAAATTCCTGAACGAGGTCTGTCCCGATGTACCTGTTTCACTTCTCGCATTTCATCCTGATTACCTGATGAGGGATCTCCCGCCCACAAGTAGGAGACACATGGACTCCATCGTCAAAATAGTGAAAGAGTACGGATTTCAATATAATGTAGGCAACAAGTGGCTACTTGGGGACTACTACTAGATCATTTTTATCAGCGTCGTGGGTCTTCTTCATCAGGTTCTGTGGCGCGGACACTTTCATCATCTAGACTCTATATGTTACTCTTCGCGAAGTATGTCACCTAGGGATCTCTCTGATCCTCTCTTGGCTATTCTTATACGTGTCTCGATAGGCACTCTTAGACCAAGCTGCTGAAGTATCTGATAGAGTTCGTAGTCTGATAGTTCTCTTATTCTTCCACTTCTATACAATTTGACGATTTCTCTGAATACACTTATAGCAACATCTCCATATAGTGACAGTGCACGATCAATTATCTCCTCAGCACGTGAGCCTTTCACAATATTCTTAATTTCTCGTACAACATCTTCAGGAGTCAGCAACTGTTGTCTTAGTTGCTGTTCCTGTATCTGTCTAAGCTGTCTAAGTTTAATTTCCTGCCAAGTTTCTGCTGCTTTCCTCCTGAGAAGTTCTTCAAGCTCCCTGTCCTCGCTCATACTAATGCTCTATACCACACTCCTTCAGTATAATTCTTGCTTTCTCCTCTTTTAGTCGCACATAGCTAACAGGCGGATTAAGTCCAAGCTTTCTAAGCCTATCAAGTGGGACCTCTCTACATCTCCTAGGCTCCTTGACCTCTATAGCCATGACCTTACTGAAGCCCTCAACGTAGCTAAGATCCTCCTCATCAACTCCAACGTCACCTAGGCTACTCAATATTTTACGAAGCTCCTTTGGAGACGTCAGGTACACCTTACCTGCCCTGAAATAGCCAAGTATTGCCTTGACAGGTGAGGAGAAGTACATTATTATGAGGTCCCCCGGCTCTATGACAACATTTACACATTTCCTAAGCTCATACTTCTTGCGCCCCTCTAATATAGCGTAGCCATACTTTGGCTTTATTGAGAGAAGTATAATCTTCATGGGCTCTGTTCATTTTACTAAAATGTTAGACATTATATAAACTCAATCTCCTAGTTACTAACTGTACAGCTAACATGTCAATGTGTGTAACATACTCCTCAGTAAACATAATAACACGACTTCTACACCCAAAACATACCATCAAAAATTGATTTACACCACAGGAGAATCCATGCGTAACACAATACGAAGCAGAAAGGGGGCACTCTCAAACATAGTATGGGCAATGATAGGAATGCTAATGGCTGCTGTGCTTGGAGCCATCGTCTATGTTGTAGTAATGCATGGACTTGGAGCAAATGGACAACTCACCGTGAATGCATACACCGTCGGAAACAGCAAAATAATCGTAGACCTGAAAAACATAGGCACAGGAACAGTAACGATACAGTCAGTCCAAGTCCTAGACTATCAAGGAAACACACTCAAATGCTCAGTTGAGACAGCAAGTCTCAGAGGAGGAACAGTTACACTACCTGTAACACTAAAACCAGGCGACACACTAACAATCACAATGACAGGAACAGCATGTGTAAACGCGTACAGGATAATTGTACAAACAACAACAGGAACACAGATAGGATACGTACAAGGATAAACGAAGAAGATA
>CAYPXK010000103.1:0-3148 GCA_964414695.1 uncultured Thermoproteaceae archaeon
TTCCTAGAGAAGAACTACAGGTACGACATGACTATCGAGGAGTGCATAAAGCTTGCCGTATCAGCACTAAGCAAGGTAATAGATACGCTTGAGGTTGATCGTGTGGAGATTGGTGTAATAACTGTGAAGGAGAGGAAGTTCCGCAAATTAACGCCTGAGGAGATTCAGAAGATAATCGAGGAAGTTAAGCGCGAACAAAAGTAAGGGAAATAACCTCTAAAAACTTGTTTAAAGCCTTGGAGTGAGCATCGATGACGAGAAAGGTAGCTATTGCAAAGTACGATGCGAAGGGAGAACACTTCGAAATTCTCGTTGACCCTGACCTGGCGCTTGAGTTCAGGTTAGGTAAATCCATAAGCATTGACAAGATCTTGATCTCAGATACCGTATATAAGGATGCTAAGAAGGGTTTGCGTGCAAGTGAGGCAGCTCTATTGAAGGTGTTTGGAACTACGGACATAAAGAAGATAGCTGAGAAGATTCTCAAAGAGGGAGAGATACCACTGACGGCGGAGCAGAGGAGAAAGCTCATTGAGCAGAAGAAGCGTCAGATAATTGAGTGGATAAGTAGAAATTGTATAGATACACGAACTAGGACTCCAGTACCTCCTCAGCGTGTAGAGAATGCTCTAGAGCAGGCAGGGGTTGCAATTGACCCCTTCAAGAGTGTTGAGGAGCAGATTAACAATATCCTGAAAGCTCTTCAGAAGGTGCTGCCAATCAAGGTAGCGTTAGCGCATGTTGAGGTGAGAATTCCACCAGAGTACTCTCACAAAGCCAAGAATGTGCTAGCTAAGATGGGCAAGGTGCTTAATGAGAAGTATGAGAGCGATGGCTCGCTGTTACTTAAGCTGGAGATACCTGCCGGCCTCCAGGACAGTCTAATTGCTAAAGTTAACGAACTTACAAGAGGCGAAGGCGAAGTAAAGATAATAGGAGTATTCACATAAACGCGCATAATGCCTCTCTACGTCACTAACAGACAGATAGTTCTTCCAGGGGACCCAATAGCTACACGTGACTATCACGTGACTGGAGCAGTGTATTGGGAAGGCAACTGTGCCTATGCATCATCTGTAGCACTAGTTGATATTAAGAGCGAGAAGGAAGTCAATGTAATACCACTCAGCGGCACGTACAAGCCAAAGCCAGGTGACATAGTCATAGGCTACGTTACAGACATCTTGATAACAGGATGGGAAGTCGACATTAAGTCACCGTACAAGGCGTACTTGCCAATACAGGAGGCAGTCCTGAAGTATGTTGATATATCAACGACAGATTTAAGATCATTATTAGACATAAACGATGTTATACTAGCCAGAGTAATAGATTTTAATCTAGCATACGAAATGCCTGTAACATTGACAATAAAAGAGGCAAAACTTGGAAAAATAACAAGTGGAACAATAGTTGAGATTCAAGCAGTCAAAGTTCCGAGAGTAATTGGAAGAAAAGGCTCTATGATAAACATGTTTAAAGAAGAATTAAACTGTGATGTAATAGTAGGACAGAATGGACGCATATGGATCAAGTGTCCTGATGAACGTGACGAGGCCTTTCTTGCACAGATAATTAAATTGATAGAAGCAGAGAGTCATGTGCCTGGATTGACAGAACGTGTAAGGAATCTAATTAGGAAGTATAAGATTACAAAATCATAATTATATTAAATGTAAGACATGTTCATTGATATCAAGACTCTCATACTTGACATAGATGGAACATTGACCGAGGATAGAAATACTGAGCGCCTAAGCACAAGAGCAATAGAGGCTATCAGGAAATTACTACAAGTCAACAAGAACATTGAGGTAGGTCTAGCTACAGGCAACAGTCACATAGTTGCAATGACCCTTGCAAGGTACATTGGTCTAGACCTATCACGCTGTCCCCTAATATCCGAGAATGGCTGCATATTGTGGTATAAAGGAACCAGGTATGAACTATGCGTCGAATATAAGGAAAAACTTGACCAAGCAAGATCACTAATAATAGAAAAACTATCAGATTACGTTAGGGAAAGTTACCAAAATGAGTATAGAAAATTTGATTATGCTTACTATCCAAAACCCAATATAACACCTGAGAAAGCTACGGCAATGATAAGAGAGTTATTAGAAAAGCATGGACTACTAAATGATCTTCAAGTTGTCTATAGTGGATACGCCATGCATGTGATTCCCAAGGGAATTGACAAGGGCTATGCAGTCAGGTTTTATAGCAAAATATCTTGCATACCGATAGAAAAAATTGCGGCAATCGGAGATAGTGATACAGACATACCACTCCTGGAGGCAGCAGGAATCAAGGTTGCTGTTGCTAATGCTACAGATTCCTTGAAGAGAGTGGCAAATATAGTTTTATCTAGACCGAGCGGAGAAGGTGTCGCAGAGTTTATAGAGAGATTCCTTTTAAGACTCTCATAGTCTTGTTTTTATTGAGGTTTTGAATCTAAGTACTTTTCTAGGTCTCTATATAGTCTCAACCATGTGTAAACACTTTCACAACCTGCTATTATTCTATCTTTCACTAGTTTATAAACAGTGACATAGCCTCTATAGACTAGATATGCGTAGTATGCATTAATCTTAGCTCTTATAACGTTTAGCTTATTACTAACTGCCTTCAGTAATGCAATATGGTATGCATATTTTTCTTTAACTTCCTGTGGACTTTGCTCCCATGCTTTATATAGCCTCTCTAGAAAATTTAAGAAATTTTCAATATGGACCTCGTATGGTCTCGTTATATTTTCTTTAAGTATTTGCTTAATATTACTTTTCCAATCTTTGTAATTGCCTGTACGTGACATGTCTTAGAATTGAAAGTTTTATTTATAAGCATTACCATTACTTTAAAACTCTGCTTGCATTGTTATGAAATCTTATGTTGTCAACAGTTTAGGTCTTAAAGTTAATTAAAGTCTTACCAAGTATTTAACACGCTGTGATGAGCACCGCCCTCACTGAGCTAGAATAGTGATGATCCACGTAAACGCTGAGTTCTCACTTAAACTATGTGATAATTGTAAAATTCTGAGTCTTAGTGTACCGAGGCTGTGCACCGAAAAGATGACATAACGTCAGCACTTGTGAAATATGTTCTAGAGCTTAAGTATGACGATATTCCGGAGGACGTTATTGAG
>CAYPXK010000104.1:0-2341 GCA_964414695.1 uncultured Thermoproteaceae archaeon
ATTGACGATACCGACAGTGTTCAGTACATATCTCACAGCTCTGTCAATAGTCGGAAAGGGTGTACCTGCACAGGAAAGCGTGAGGTTACTTACGCAGATAGTGCCCGGAATGACCAGCTACCTATATTGGATGGGTCTTGCGAGTAGCATACTGACGTTAGCGAGCTACCTAATTGCTGGAGTTGTTATATTGACATTAAAAAGGTAAGGACTAGCTCTCGTTCAAATATTTGAATATGCCAATTTTATCGTAAGTCTTCTCTTTCGAGGCCTTGCTATCTGTGTCTGATTTTGATAATATTTCACTTATATCTACCTGCTGTTCTTGCTCTGTTTCACCATATTTTGCTGTTAGCACTTTCCTAATAATGGCAATAGTTGACTCTGGAATACCTACACGTGACCACAGCTTCAAGTTATTTAGTGCCTCAAGAGGGGATCCAAACTCTTTCAACAGTGCTTCTGCACGTTTAGGACCAATGCCAGGCAGTGAAGCTAAGAACTGTATCTGCAGTTCTTTTACCGTTGCTGTCTTTCTAATCGTCACAGTTTTTATAGACTTTTTCTCTTTCTCTTGCTCATTCTTAGCTATGTCAAATATTATAAATGCCGTAGTTTCAGGATCTTTGCTGAAGAGTACTCTTATATTAAACTTCATAGTAACTGCAATTAGAGCTCCAAGCACTGCATGTTCATGTACGTTTCTATACTTTATGGCTGACCATAAGTTTCCTTCAATTATAATTACGGGTCTTTCATAATGTTCTACAAGCTTTTTTGCCTGTTCAAATAAACGGCCATCAACTATGGATGATATGAAGTCATGAGCTTTCTTTCGCTCTATTGCAACTCTCTCAGACACAACGTAATCGCCAACCTCTAGTTGCCGCTCAACTACGGTTGCTCCAAGCCTTCTAAGGTTCTTTACTACCTCTTCAGCAGTCCTGTACTCACGTGCATCTACTATTACTGTTATGTTTCTCATCTCAGCTAGACTCTACAAGACATCTAAAAACCACCTACTTGTAGGGAAGCTTATATTTCCCCAACCCTGTCTACACGATGGCCTCTGAGTGAGTCTATGTGCTCCCAATGAGGGGGCCGTGTGTGGGCACCTTCCCCTCACAGTAATATTGCCAGACTTTGAAAAATGTGAGTTTTTAATTGATCTAGACCTTAGGTAGGGTAGAGAGATGGTTCGTTTTGAGGAATTTGAGTATCGTGAAGCTGAGCAGTTTGAAGAGGAAGAAGAGGAAGTAAAGTTGAGGGAGTGGGAGGAGGAAGAGGAGGAGTCTGTAGAATTTGTCCTTCAGGCAGAGACCCCCTCCAATACGCCTCCGTGCATTGTGCTTACAGTGACTTACGATGGTAAGGCTGGTAAGGCGCTCGTTAAGCTGTACGATCCTGTAAATGACAAGGTATACTTCTGGTATGATAATACAGGGCACAGACCGTACTTGCTTACTGACATAGATCCGAAGGACATAGTCACCAAGTTCCCACGTGTCATTCAGCATAGAGGCTTCAGCCACATCGAGCTTGTCAGGAAGTATGACGCGCTCAACGATAGATGGGTGACGATGACTAAGATTTGTGCAAAAGACCCACTAAGCATAGGTGGTGGACGCGAGTCAATTAGAGACCTCTTACCGAAGACCTGGGAATCGAAGATAAAGTACCACCTGTGCTACATCTATGACAGAGAGATCATCCCAGGAATGTACTACAAGGTTGAGGATGGGAAGCTTGTTCCTGTTCCAGTAGAGATTCCTGAAAATGTCCGTGAGTTCGTCATGAAACTCTACGGAAACGACGAGTACATGCTTAAGGAAGTTGAGAATTGGCTACCACTCTTCCAGGCACCGGTCCCACACTTGAAAAGGCTTGCGATAGACATAGAGGTATTTACACCAAAGGAGAACAAGGTACCTAATCCCAAGGAGGCAACGTATGAGATAATCTCAGTTGCACTTGCAGGAAGTGATGGTCTCAAGAGAGTGCTTGTCCTGAAACGACCAGACATGGATATTGATGAGAAACAGCTTGAGAAGCTTCGTGATGAGAATGTTGAGATACTATTCTTTGACAGTGAGTACGAGCTTTTAAGAGAGTTGTTTAAGACAATATGTCAATATCCTATAATTGTCACATTCAACGGTGATAATTTCGACCTGCTTTACATATATAATAGAGCATTAAAACTCGGTTTTAAGAAGGAGGAAATTCCAATAATTGCCAAGAGAGATGAGATGACTGTTGCACTTGGAGTACATATTGATCTCTATAAGTTCTTCAATATTAGAGCAATAGAGACTTACGCATTTGGAGGAAAGTACAGGGG
>CAYPXK010000105.1:0-11697 GCA_964414695.1 uncultured Thermoproteaceae archaeon
GAAGTTAAGTTAAGACAGGGCGAAGTTAAGGCAGTAATATCAACATCCAGCCTAGAGCTGGGAATCGACATTGGTACAATAGACGCCGTTGTACAGTACATGAGCCCTCGACAAGTTACGAGACTTGTTCAGAGGGTTGGAAGAAGTAGACACAAGCTTGGAGAAGAGTCCCTTGGGATAATAATAACATCAGACCTAGATGACACATTGGAAAGTATAGTAATTTCAAAATTTGCTATCGAAGGTAAGTTAGAAAAATCGTTAGAATATCATGAAGAAGCATTGGATGTTCTTGCACATCAGATTGTTGGAATGGCACTTGAATCAAAGTTAGAAAACACTGAACTTACAATAGATAAAGTATTCAACATAGTACGAAGAGCACATCCCTACCGTAATTTAACAGTCGACAAACTTATGAGAGTAATAAACTTTCTTGAAGAGAGAGGATACATACTAATTGACGAGGGTAAGATAGTTCCTCGAAAAGGATCATACATGTACTATATTGAGAATGCATCTATGATTCCTGATGAGGTTAAATACGAGGCAGTGGACCTATCAAGTAGAAGAACCGTAGGTGAACTTGATGAAGAATTTGTATCAACGATAGAGCTTGGCTCAAGAATAATATTAGGTGGACGTGTGTGGTCCATAGTTAATATTGACCATAAGGAACGACGCGTCTACCTTGAGCCTTGTCAAGATGTTGTCGGTGCTGTACCTGCATGGCTTGGCGAGGAGATTCCCGTACTTCCTGAAGTAGCGGAGGAAGTAATTGAGCTACGTGCAAAACTTGTTGAAGAAGATGTCGACAGAGTAATTAGAGACTACTCCTCTGAACGATTAAAAATTACTGAGGACACTATACAATTCCTGAGAAATGAAATAAATAAAATTCGTAATGAGGACATAGAAATTCCTCGCCGTGATAAAGTAGTTATTGAATGTACTGAGAGAATACTCGTAATACATGTAGGGCTTGGCTCTAAGGGAAATGAGGCACTTGGTCTGTATCTCTCACGTTACATATCAAAGAACTACCTTACAAATGTTGCGTACAGGGCAGATCCATACCGTGTAATTTTGCTATTTTCAAAGGCAGCAAATCCAGACATTGTAGTCAAAGCCCTACATGAGGATGATAGAGTAGTGCAGGATATAACTATTGAAGCAGTAAAGAATAGTAAGCTCTTTAGATACAGATTTATACATGTTGCACGAAGATTCGGAATTATACCAAAAGAAAAGGTTCTAGAAATTAATGTTCAGAGACTTATTGAAGCTCTAAGAGGAACAGTCGTGGAAGAAGAGACTGTTAGAGAAATACTTGTCGATAAAGTTGATCTATATATACTAATCAACTTTATAAAAGGTGTTAGGGAAGGTAGCATTAAAGTGCGTGTATGTAAAAGAGAGTCTCTATCAAGTATAGCATTCTCAGAGGAGAGCCTATACAATAAGTTTGAGTTTACTGTTAGTACGGTTCCTAAGCAGATAATTGTAGAACTTGTAAAAAGACGTCTAGATGAGCGTGAACTTACGCTAGTATGTATTAGATGTGGATGGCATTTCACTGGTAAGCTCAGGGAGATTCCTGACGATGTCAGATGTCCTCAGTGTGGATTCAGGACAATAGCAGTGCTGAAGTATAAACATGAGAGTCTCGATGCTGTTCTCAGAGTTATTGAGAAGGTCAGAAGGAAAGAGCCCCTAAGTCCAGAAGAGCAGAAGCTCTTCAATGACCTTAAGCAACGTGCAAACGTTGTGCTACAGTATGGAAAACGTGGTCTATACGCACTTGCTGCGCATGGTGTAGGTGCTGTCACGGCGCTAAGAAAGGTGCTCAGTAAGGCGCATAGTGAGGAAGAGCTATTTCTGGCAATATTAGAGGCGGAGAAAGAGTACATTAGAACAAGACAGTTCTGGGATTAGGGAATGAGTAAGTTTTTAATACAATGTACGATGTCTTACATCGCTACAAGCTACTGAAGTATAACTCTTTTTATATCTGACATTGAGCGTAGCTCATCAATAAGTTCAGGAGGAACTTTACCATCCACAACAATTATGAGTTTTGGCTCCTCTACGGATTCTGGATCTTCAGCAAAAAGCTGACGAATACTAAGTCCGTATTTGGCGATCTTACTAGTTATCTCAGCCACTATTCCAGGTCGCCGAGCATCTTCAGGAATTATTATTATAGTATCCATTCCGAGATATCGTGCGGCATCAGAGAGAAGGCATACTTGTTTTAAATTTTCGAAAATTTTTCTAAGATCCTCGTTCTGTAGAATCATTTCGACGGTCTCCCTGACGACGCGCCGATCTACTCCAACTTCTTTAGCTATCTGTGTATGTGGGATCTCTATTTCGCCACTTACGACACGGTAAGGTGGCTTTACTTGAAAGCCGCGCTCGAATATCAGACGAGCAACTTTTGCACGCGCAGGATAGTTTGTGAAGTACTTGCTGATTTTACTCCACATATGTACGGTCGTGTGCAAGTCCGCCCACGGGAATAAAAAGCTAGTGCCTAAGAGTGATGCAGAGTAGGCGTGATAGGTAAATATAGTCCTCTCTATGCATGACTGGTGCCTTTAGTCAGTTTGACACGTGTCGCAACTATATGTCTAGTAATGCTCACGTTAATGCTAGTCCTTTCCCCAACGTATGCACAGACATCGCATACCCCCATTCTGCAGATCTGCTATGGCGTCTGGTGTACAATCTTGAGAGGTGGCGAAATTACATTAAAGATAATTTCAAAATCATTGATTAAAGTAAAAATATCAAATACACTTAACGAATCGGCATACTATACAATATACCTAAATCACAAATTGCTTTCATACGGATACCTGAAATCAGGAGCAGCAGTTACACAGTACATATCTATCGATTCCTCTGGAAACTACAACATAACCATAACCTTAGGAAACTATACGTACAGGATAGCAGTTATATCATATAAAGATCCTGTAAAGCTTATACAGAAAATATACTACGTTCCTTTTAAAGAACAGTCAACAATAGTAATAAGACTCGCACAGAGAATACCATTAGTCCAAGTGTATGTGAATGACAGTAACTGCACTTTTATAGCAAGCTCAAACGTATGGCTGTGTAAGCTAAATATAGAAAACATAACACTACCACGCAATAGTACAATAATCGTAAAATCGATAGATTATGGTCACGAAATTCATATATCGAAACTCAGTATACTTATAATACCAATTGTGAGAATAGCTAAAGTCAATATAGAGGTCACTAAAAATACAACAACATCATCAAAATTAAATGTATGCATATCATTACAAAGCTGCAGTCCCGCAGGAATCGTGAATCTGACATTACTTATTGACAATAAGGTAGTGAAAACTCTATCCATGAAATGTGGTTCAAGAATATGTCTGAATCTGAGAGTACTCCTTATGCCAGGTGTGCATGTACTGCAGCTATTATCAAACAACTATATACTATTAGGCAAGACCTTCAAGATAATAAGAGTTAAGAAACAGTATCTAAATTGCAGTATAAGTCTACTCGGGGAAACTATAGCATATAAAGAATTGACAGTGATTACAAGGTTTCCATTATTATTGAGTGGTAGAGTTAAAGTTAGAATATTTCATGGTTCAAAAATCATAAACTCGACACTACTCTACATTAATAACTCCAGTGAAGCTCTGTTTCACATACTACCACGTTTCTCCGGTAATTACAAGATTAGTATATATGCAGAGACAAAAACTGCCATAATTTCCTGTAGTTACCAGTTCTATGTAAAACCTTTATGTTGTTCAATAAGCATCTATAATAGAACTACGTTAACGATGTTCCCGCTACGCAGGACACATATTGCAGGTAAACTACTTATAGGGACAAATTTGCCAAAGTTACCATGTAATGTCAGCTTATTCATTAATAAGTCCCTCGTTAAAGTGTTCTCAGTAAATTCAGGTAAAATCTTTAAGATTTCTATGTTTTTCAATAGATCCGGTACATATAACGTGACTATATGTCATATGGATAATGGTGTAGTATCTACATGCTGTGCACATGTTATTATAAAAGTTTTGAAATATTATACATATCTTGTAGCTACTATCAATGACACAGTAGTTGTAGCTGGCACCAGCGTCTGCATCGGTTATAGACTCAAGTCACGAGTTGGCAGATTTAGTGGACACATAGTTGTGCGTACGAAAGCTTGTGGTCGTGAGCAAGTCCAAGTTTTTGATGTTGGAGACGGTTCAGGTAAAGTGTGTATTCCTGCATCATGTGTCGGTGTCATGACTATTCAAGTCCAGTACAGTGGTGACACTATTCACAGTTGTTCGAACGTAGTAAATATTAGGCTTATGGTAGTCCCAGGCATAGCAGGTATACCTATCACACATGTGCTCCTCATGGTTGTCACATTGCTCTTAGGCTACTACGTCAGTAATATAGTTGTGCAACGTAGAAGAGCATAATGTGCACCGAAGAGATATGTCTAGTAACATATAGTGCCGTCACGGTAGTTAACGCTATCCCCTCATTTAAAGGAGCAGCGCTTAGTATTGAAATACCAGTTAGAATATATATTAAAAAGCTGCCAAGAATATCTCAAGACCTTGTATATGCAAGGGATGTTGAGTTCATAAAATTCCTAATAGAGAGATTCAGAGAGGTTACGGACATTAGAGACAGATTCAAAATAATCGTGAAGTCCGATATTCCGCCTGGCTCTGGGTTAAAAAGCAGCAGCAGTGTAAGTGCAGGACTTGTCATAGGTCTAGCAGCTATATCCGAGATAAATACAAGCTTTCTGGACTGTATTAGACTTTCCTGTACGGCATCCAGGGAGTACGGTGTATCTATAACGGGGGCGTTAGATGATGCTACAGCATCCGTGTTAGGTGGGTTAGTGTACACTGACAATAGATCTCAGACGCTTGAGGAGCATGTAGATGTTAACGAGTATATGTACTCTCTAGTAATGATATTTAAGAATTGGAAAAGACCTCAAGATTTTGATAAAAGGATAAACATGTTGAGAAATATGTCTACAATATTTGAAAAGCTCTATAATTTTGCAAAGAAAGATCCTTTTAATGCTGCATATGTGAATGCGATCTATGTATCCTCAGTATTGGGATACTCGTACGATGTTATTACGAGGATAATGAGAGAGTTTAAACCGAGCTGTGTAGGCCTATCTGGAAACGGTCCTGCCGTATTTGTCATAGATAGTGACCTTGAAAAACTAAAGAACATAGTTAAAAAGTACGAACAATTATTAGGTTTTCATAAGATTGTAAGAGTTCTTCCCATCCTCAGGGAGGCCTCGATGTCCGTTCTTGACATTAGGGCTAGGAGATAGATATCTCAAGCTCTGTCTCTTCCACTGTCAGGACATTGTGTGGACAAAACAGTGCACAGTATCCACAATGTGTGCAGATTATTGGTTTTCCAGATTCCTCATCCCACTGAATTGCACCTACTGTACATGCCTCAACACAGCGACCGCAGCCAATGCACTTCGAGTAGTTTACAAACAACACGATTCCGCGTCTCTCAATGGCATCCATTGGACACGCTCTCATACAGGGTGGGTCCTGACAGAGTCTGCAGACAATTATTGAGAATCCACGCTCAAAACCTCCCATTGACTTAACAACAATTGCAGACTTTCCAAATCCCAAGTATCCCTGTCTTCGAGCACATGCAAGCATACAGAGTCCACATCCAACGCAGGACTCATAATCACGTACAACGAGCCTTTTTCCTCGTACCTTCCTGACTCTCTCTGTCTCAGTCTGCTGTGATGTCATTCAGGGATATCATTAGCAAAAGGTAGATCTTATCTATATCGCGAGAGTGCAACTTTTAATTAACCCTAGTGACCACCCATGATTTCTTTAACAAGCTTCTGCAACTTCTCTGCTAGCTCCTTAGCCTTCTCTGGGTCTCTGTGCTCCACAAATATTCTAATTATTGGTTCAGTACCGCTTGGACGTACAAGGAACCATCCATCCTCCATGTCTACACGTATTCCATCGACAAAGGTCTGCCTATACTGAGCATATTCACTCTTAAGTACCTCAAGAACCTTCTCAAACTTCGGCCTATCTTCTGGCCTAATTTCTACTCTCAGCTTCACAGCATAGTACTTAGGTAACTTGTCGTGTAGTTGACTCAGCTTTGCCCTAGTTTCAGCAAGCAGCTCCAGCATTAACATGGTTGTCATAGGTCCATCCCTCACAGGGTGATGTCTCGTGTAGAGGAATCCTCCATTCTCTTCAAATCCGCACATCGCGTTTGTCTCAAGGATCTTGTATGACACATTTATTGCACCTACAGGAGTCCACACTATCCTCAATCCTCTACTACTCAACACCTCTTCAACAAGTTTCGATGATGAGACTGGTGTAACGACAATCTTCTCAAACTCACGCTCCTTGTCGACAAGGAACTCTGCAATTATCGTACCTGATCTGTCACCCCACATGAAGCGGCCCTGATCGTCTATGAATATTGAACGATCAGCATCTCCGTCATATGCTACAGCTAGGTCACATTTCAGCTCTAGCAGAATCTTCACGGTATCCTGAACAGTGTCTGGCCTTGGTTCAGGTACTCTAGATGGGAAAAGTCCGTCAGGATTTGAGTTAACTGCAAGATACTTCACTTTAGCTCTACGGAGAAGCTCAGGTACAATGACCGATGCTGCACCATTGGCACAGTCTACAACGACTCTAAATCCCGCTTTCGCAATTTTGTCAACGTCGACACGTGATAGAACATCCTCAATGTACGTGTCTATTAGATAGCGTGCTTCCTGTGCACGACCAATGTTTCTGAAGTCTGTTAGTGTAAATTTCTCGGTCCAGTAGATCTCCTCTATTTTCTCTTCTTCACTGCGTGGTATCTCAATGCCATTAGGGCCAACGACCTTTATTCCATTGTACTCAGGTGGGTTATGACTTGCAGTTACGATAACTGCGCCTTTGAATCCATGCCTCTTCACTAAGTACTGTATCACGGGAGTTGGTGCAAGACCTACCTCATAGACATCGCATCCACAGGCAAGTAGACAACCTTTCACTATACTTGCAATGTACTCACTCGAGGTCCTGGAGTCCCAGCCCAACAGTATATCCTTTCCCGAGAAGTATGTGCCAATTGCGAGTCCAAGCCGTGTGACAAACTGAGGTGTTAAATCTACGTTTGTTACACCACGAACACCATTTGTTCCAAATAGCCTTGGGTATCGGCTCATCGGATATAAGTAAGTAACGTAGTTTCAAAAATCTATACCATCTAGTACCTGTTCAAGAACAGTTGTTTTATAAACTGTTCAGCCTCTCGAAGAAGCGACGATAATGATCTTCTTCGAGGATACTCCTTTGCTAGACAGAGCCGTCCTTCGCTCTTTTTAACATACCCGCCTGCAACTAGACGATCAATAATGTGTCTAGCATATTCCTCACCTAGCCAGAATGTGACCATTCTTAGAACCTTGAGAAACCTAGGTTTGACACATCCACTACGTATAGACAGCTCCTCGAGAAGCAGCATCGCTATCCTGACTCTCGGATCTGAGGACATCGTGCAGACATAACACATCTAGCTAATCAGCTTGTCGATCCTCATCAGGTAGTCAGCCTGTAGCGGCCTCATCACGATTAAGACTTATTAAGCCTACAGTGAGACGCACCGTAGGGTATCACGAGGGGCCGTAGTCTAGCCTGGCTAGGATGCGGGCCTGGGGCGCCCGTGAGCCCGGGTTCAAATCCCGGCGGCCCCACCACTATGTTATCAATCTATCTCACACTACACTGCTCTAATTAATGCGTATCCGAACCTCACATCATGTACTTCAAAACCTACCCTGACGTATGCACGATATGCAGACTCGAAGTACGGATTGTTATCAAAGACATGAAGTACCGGCAATGCACCATTGCTTAAAGCCTCTTCACATATGTACGATACTATAGCCTTGGCAAGTCCTCTACCCCTATACTCTGGTCGTGTGAAGACATTTCCAATAATCCACACCTCAGGAAGTCTCAAATATACAGAGGCCACAGACACAAGCTTAGAGTCAAGGTAAATACCGTACCACCTCTCTCCCTGGGAGATTCTGATTCTTAGATTCTCAATGTTAGGAGCAGACCCTCTCCATTCTCTCAATATATCGCAGATATCGTAGACATTACATATTCTCTGTACATTAACCTTATCGTAGAATCTCCTGAACTTACGTACATTCAAAACCATTGTATATACTCTATATTTCTCCTTAGGCACTAAATTACGACTTTTACATAAATCCGTAATGTAGTGCTCCACATTTACAGGACATGTAATATATATGGAATTTACAGTGGAATCTTTGAGACAGAAATCAACAGCCTCTAGAATGTGTTCATAGTTGGGTATGTAATTTACATGAATATAACAGACATGGCCACCCCAGAGTGCGTGTCTGTAAATTAGTGCAAGAACGTAGTCCCAGTCTGTGCAAAATCTTAAGAATGTATCTTCAGGATAGTTAATAAGGTCATATAGTAAGTACGCGTTATCTATGGGGTCGCTTCTATACAACTTAACGACTTTTGTAAAGTCTGTCAAGTACAGCTTGGAGTTTCTCGCAGGTTTCATAATATGGAAGAGTCTCTAACTGCAATAATAACCCATCCAGTATCTTGCTCACCTCCTCCCCGGGTATGAAGCCTTCACAGACAACTTTACCAATGTTTGACAAATCATCAAAGCATAAAGACTTACAGTAAGGTCGAGCGATATGGAATTTAGAGAACAGCTTCATTAAATGAATGGCACTACTTATGAGTTCATTATCAAATATTCTCAGCACCTCAGTGATGCTGGGGTCGTCTAAAATTTTTGAAATAGTATCGATTCTACATAGGTCTCTACTAAGCTTCCCAAAGTAACAGCAATATGAGAACAGTATCACAACTATCTTGATCAGTAAATACCTTAAAGCAAGGTCAAGTCTATTGCTCTCTTTTAGAAATCTTACAAATTTTCTTAATTTTTCAATTTCGTTACCCTTTGGTAGGTACTGCGTGATAGGTAGATGTTGTACAATTTCCACAACATTAGGATCCTCCACTCTTCTACTGGTGAGACTAACTAACGAGTTCAGGGACTCTAATTCAGACAGTGCTACGTCAAATGCTAACTCTCCTAGGGATTCTCTAATTCTCTCAAGCTTACCCATTAGCAATGTAATGCTATGCCTATCACTTGGAGCAGTCTCTGAGCATCTTAGGACTAGCTCAAGTATTTTAATTGAACTCTCTAACGGATCCTTCGTAAATGACACTACTTTAGTGTCAAATTCCCTGAGTATCAAACTGTGAGATCTTCTATCAAAGTCATATAACCTGTAATCGATTCCATACAAATGTCTGAGTATCTCCAGTGCTAAAGCTACGCAGAATTTAGTGAATATATTTGTAGAAGTCGTAAAGTCAACAATTAACTGTTTTGCAGGTTCATGCTTCTCAAAATATTTAATAAACTTTGATAGAAGCCTCACAGTACAGCAGTTCGGATCTTTGCACTGTACTTCAAGTGTAAATATCCAGTACTCTTCTATCTGTTTCTTTACTTCCTCGTCGTCTGTAATTGTTTTTAAGAATTCTCTAACATGTTTTACATGCGTTAAGTCTTTTCTATTTATGGAAAGTACGAGAATGTGTTCAAAAGTTTTCTCTTTCAGAAGTATCTCAAAGCCATAGCTTGCTTTCTTCGTGTAGCCACCAAATACTACGCTCTGTGGCTGTGCCCTCTGTGTGGTCTCGTCTAGCACTATCACATAGATGCACATGCTATACTGCTAAGCTCAAGAAAACTTATATGTGGGGACTACCTATGCACGGTTCAGGTCATGACTCGAGGACTCGTACTAGTGCTTGATCTGTCATGGAAGGGCGAGTACTCGATGACTGTTCAAGCACTCAGAGAGTCTGGTATAGAGGTTGATTCTGCAATTGTTGTACCTGACGCTAACATAAACTACCGCTACGACTTCTTCACCGAGGCTGAAAAGTACGATCTCGAGAAGCTTGTGCCAGAGTACGATCTTGTGGCAGTAGTTGGCGGTTACAGAATGTACTACATAGTGACTGAGAAGAAGTTTCCCTCAAGAAAACTTGAGACTCAGATAAACATGCAGGTGCTTGAGAATGTGGTGAAGATAGCACATGCTAACAACAGGATAATAGTTGCTCCACTTGCAGTGCCTGCATATTTAGCTAAGCTGGGACTTCTCAGAGGTCGAAAAGCTACTGTTTACCCAACTACTGACCTCATACAGATACTGGAGCAGAATGGTGCAACCTTTGTGAATGTTCCTGCTGTGAGAGATGGGCATATAGTAACGATGAAGAAGATGATTGTTGAAGAGCTTAAGAAGTGCTTAACAAGTACGTGATGTAGCGTGACTAAAGGTCTCGAAATTTTTGAAATACCCAGCAAGGTACTTTTTGGACCGGGAGCTCTTCTAAGATTACCGAACATTTTACAGAAGTTTAACTCGAAGGGACGTATTCTTCTCCTGACAGGAAAGGTGCACAGCAAGTCGTATGCTGAGAAGGTCCTCAACGAGAGTCCTGATCTAAATGTTGAGCTTGTGACAGTAAACTACGGAGATGTTGTTGAGATAGAGAATCTTGTAGAGAAGTACGCAGGAAGAGACATTTCTCTCGTGGTTGGTGTTGGAGGAGGCAAGGTAATTGATGTGGCTAAGGCTGTTGCACATACAATAGATAGACCAGTAATCTCCGTACCAACGACAGCTAGCCATGACGGAATATCGTCACCATACATATCCTACATCCTTCAGCTGGACCTAAGTGCAAGACTCGGTATAGGCAAGGTGTACAAGGTTCCGTATGCAATAATAGCCGATACGGAGATCATACAGCAAGCACCTCGACGATTTCTGCTTTCTGGAATAGGAGAAATAATGGGTAAAATAATAGCTGTGAAGGACTGGGAACTTGCCCATAAGGTAAAGGGTGAGGAATTCAGCGAATTTGCTGCAAAGCTTTCCCTCTCGAGTTACGAGATTGTGAATAAAAATATTGAGAAATTGAAGGTTCACGATCAGGAATGTGTTAGACTTGTCGTGAAGGCACTCATTGGATGTGGCGTAGCTATGGCAATAGCTGGCTCTTCAAGACCTTGCAGTGGTTCTGAACACATGTTCTGTCATGCACTTGACCTGGTCCTGCGTGAGCATGGTGTCCAGGGTGGTCTGCATGGCGAGCATGTTGCACTTGGCACCATAATGATGGCCTATCTGCATGGTCTGAACTGGAGGCGCATTAAGAAGAGGATGGAAATACTTGGCATACCAACCTCAGCGCAGGAACTCAAGATTGACCGTGAACTTGTGATTGAGGCATTACTGAGGGCACATAAGATAAGACCTGACAGATACACGATCCTGGGATCAGATGGACTAACGAGAAAGGCTGCTATTCAGCTTGTCGAGACTACTGGGGTTGCTTAGTATTACGCAAAAGAAGTTTCAACACGGCATTTGCAATGAACTTCGCAATTCTTATTGGTTCAGGCCTCTTACCTTCTACGAGAAACCTCTTCAATATAGTCCTGATGAGCTTTGGACTCTCTTGAATACCTGCAACTCTCGCAAATACGACACCA
>CAYPXK010000106.1:0-41449 GCA_964414695.1 uncultured Thermoproteaceae archaeon
TTATCAATGTTACCAACATAGATCCAAGCTTCTCTTAAATCAGTGGAAGACGTGAACTGCACAGTGCTATTCCTGAAATTATGAAGGCTGTTCCAAGTGCCGAGAATACGAGATACTTCGTGGAAGCTTCAAGTGCTGTCACATTGCCGTACCTGAGTAGAAGGACTCCAGCAAGAACTGAGATGCATAGCCAAGCACATACGAGTGTTACTAGGTCCCTGCAAAATACTACAATGTAGCTAAGTATTGCCAGGAAAAACAGTAGAAGAGGCGTAGTATAGCCAAGTTTACTCTCTGGCTCTACTGCTATCAGACAAGTTACTGCACAGATAGCCATCAGGAACAGTACGGTGAATAGCACATTCATTCCATAGACTAGGCAGATCATAGCACCATCAGCTATGCAGAACAGTGGGAGAAGTGCTGTGGTTGCCTTAAGTTTTCTAAAGTACCAGAGTAGCAGTATTGTACAGACTTGTGCAGTTAATATGTAAAGTATTGTATTCATCATAGTCACACTGCTAGAAGTATGTACAGTATGGCGATTGTTAAAAGAGTAGCAATAACGATCATGTAATTTACTAGTTTTGATACATGTCTCTCAACTATATTTCTACTGAAGCATGAGAATGCTCTGGGTAGTGCTACATGAAGGATCTTATCTAGAAGTTTATCAAAATTGTAAGCTTTATACATGGCCTTGAGATAGGCATATCCTGCATGTATTGCATTATCCAATACTTTGAACATTGAATACACAGACTTAGAAAATGTAATGAAACCTCTACCGATGACGTAATCGAGGAGAAGAGCAAGACCAAACCTTACTTTAAGTAGCGTAAGCAAGCTGCGCGAAATTTCATTTCTCCTTCTATACAACTCTATAGATAGGAACAAAACTACTATAAATAGTGCATAAGTTATTGCGAGACGCAGAGGCTCCAGTATTCTACCTTCGAGACTCCAGAATGGTAAGAACAGCACGAAGGGCGCAATAGCGAGACCTATACTTGCTATCTCCATGGTCATCTCGTGAGGTTCAACATGCTCAACAACTGTTGCATTCTTTCTAAGATCGTTGAAGTATAGTAGTATTTTCAATAGAAGACCTATAGATATTGCTGCGGATATCAATATAAGAACAGATTGAACAGTACTAGACATCTCTAGCAGGAGTTCCTTGAACATGAATCCAGCACTTGGTATAACTATACCAAAGAGGTTAAGTGATGCTAAGAGTAGTGCTATGTAGCTCTGTCTAAATCTTAGCATTATTTTCACATCGTCTACGAACCTTGTACCTGCCATGTGCATGAGATATCCACAGGACGAGAAGAGGGCAGCCTTACTGAATCCGTGTCCTATCAATATCAGGATTGCGCAGGTTAGACATAGCTCATCTAGAGTATTAGCGTAGAGAAGTGCGTCAAACAATAGGAGGCCAACATAGATGCATGTTGACGCAGCTAGAATTACCTTAACCTCCCTGGATGCAAGTCCACATAGTCCCATCATGACTATGGAAATTAGAACGAGGAAGAGCGCATATGTGAGTACGGGTGAGCCGTGGAGCAAGTGAGCCAGCTTGAGTACAAGGTATGCACCTGCATTAACAAGAGTTATTGAGTGTATCAATGCTGACACAGGTGTTGGACCAGCCATTGCAGTGAATAACCACTCCGTGAAGGGTAGCTGAGCTGATGTTGCAAACGCTGCAACTAGAATAAGTATAACAGTGACTGGATCTGCGTGTGCTAGTGCAGAGATGCTTAATGTCCTGTACTTGGCAAAAAGAAGGCCAGTTGCTGCAAGTAGACACGATGTTCCTACGCTTGTTATCACTACTGCCCTGTATGCTGCACTTGATGGAGACCATAGGTGTACAAACTTGCCAATTGAGAATCCTTCACCTACATGACGCTCAGGCTCATCCCTGTACCAGTGTCCTATCAGTGCGTAGCTGCAGAGCTCCATGCCATCCCAGGCAATTATCAGGGATAGCAAGTCCTCTGCAAACAGTAGAAGTAGAGTACATGTGAGCATGAGTCCCACAAAGAACCAGAACCATCCGCGACGATAGTCAAGCCACATGTAGCCAATGCTGTACAGCACTATCAGGAATGCTATCCATAGTGTCACAACGGCTATAGTTAGCCAGAATCTTGATGCACAGATCTGCATGACTATTCCATGCACTATACTGAACGTATATGGCACCAGATGAACAATGTTGAACAAGGACAGCGTTAACAATATTGCGGTTATTAAGGTCCCGGCTGCAAGTATGTAGCCTCTCCTGACCGTCACTGCATCAATAAGTCCACTGAGTAGTGGCAACAGGAGAGGTATAATGATTAGGCACATCATAGCTTCAGGAAGTTCCACACATGTGCAAGATGTATCATGGGCATCAGTGCATTCGGCGTCATGAACAGTACTGTACAGATCGCCAGTACTGCCATTGGCACCTCCATCAGGTAGACAGTGTATGGAAGTACACGAAGACCCTCTTTTGGTCTACCAAAGTACATTCTCTTAACAGCATAGAAGCAGTATGCTACTGATAGGCACAGCATCGCAATATACAGCAGTAGCAGCAGTATTGTCAAGTTCAGTTTGTGTAAGAGAGATGTCAAAGCTGTGAATAATATCAGAGTTAGATAAATTTTCGATATTAAACCAATATTAAACACTCCTGAGAGACTAACAAACCCGACAATTCCCATTATTGAGCTCGATGTCATAACCTCGTAAAGTCCTCCAAGTAATGGAAAGCTCCTGATTCCTGTCCTGTATATTATGTATCCACTGCAGAGGAAGAGGAGTGCCTTTGCGAAGGCATGTGCAATGAACACGATGGCTGCAGCTATCTCCCCCACGGGGGAGGGATACGCAATGCATATCGTAAGTGCACCCATGTGTGCAATAGATGAATATGCGAGGAACCTCTTGACATCCTGTTCTGCAAGTGCCATGACTGCACCATATATTCCTGTGACTATTCCATACACTATGAGAGGCAGAGATATTGAGAACAGCATCTGTCTGAACACAGTGTGCAGTATCTCTATCAGGACATAGCTCATTATGCCAATCTGGACTGGGCTCAGGATTGCGCTTATTGGAGATGGAGCTTCAGCATGAGCCCAAGGCAGCCAGAAATGTACTAAGAATGTTCCCATCTTTATTAGACATCCAATAAGCACAAGGTACATTGCTATCAGCGGAACGCATACTGATGGGTGTAGAGATGGAACATATACAGTTTTCAAATTCATTAACATTATAATTATTCCACACAGTAGTGATAGGGAGCCTAGTTGACTCCATATGAAGTACAGTAAGGCTACGCGTAGTCTATCTCCATAACCGTAGAATAGTATTAATAGGAAACTTGTGACTATAGATAACTCAACAAATATGAACATAATAATCAAGTTTGTGAAGTAAACTGTCCCTGCAAGTCCAAGTATGTACAGTATGTACAATATGTAATATAGTGCAAGGTCGCTTCCAAGTCTAAGTTCTTCAAGTCTGTGAGTCATGTATGGCAATGAGTAGACTGAGACACATGTGGCGACTATGCATGTTGCCAACAGGTACATTGCAGATATTGGGTTAATCCATATGCTGACCTTACCGATGTACGGCAGGTTAAGTATGGCACTTTCAGTTATTATTCGTCCCTGAGCATAGTAGTACATCACAGGTATGAACATGCTGATGCAGGATAGTGTAGATATGATCATGTATGCCGTGTTTGCTGCTTCCTGAGAAAGTCTAGCCAATGTGTATCGTAGCGCTACTATGAGCAGAACAGCAATTATTGGTTCAATAACTACGTACAGCCAGGGACTGTACATGGCTACTCTTCACTGTACTTCTCCTTAAACGATACGGTTGCACGGTAGCCAAGCTTCACCATCCTGTAGATTATTCCGATCATTATGACTGTCTCTCCAACAGCAGCTCCAAGACAAACCAGCAGTAACGAGAAGGAGAGTGCAGGGAACCTGAAGTACAGCAGTACTAGGCTTACGGTAGCTCCAAGGAACATCACCTCCATGCCTAGTAAAACTCTGATGAGTTCATTACTTGCAGCAACTATTGCTGCACCAGTCATTATTAGCACCAGTGCTGTTACTATTAGCAAGGTCTGAAGACTCAACATCATGGGGTAAGACCCCTTCTGCAGAGCTGTACAATCGCTAAAACTATTGTCACTAGAAAAATTAGAAGAATAGCAACAACATTCCACCACTTAGATAATGTACATAGACACAGCTCCCTCAGCGATATTGATGACATTGTAGGCGTCGTCAATCTACGCGCGCCGACAAGTATCGATACGAGAATCGTTGCTAAAACTATTGCAAAGGCAGCCTTCCTGTACTTGTCTACGAATGGTCTATATCTCTCAAGGGCTGAGGCAGCCACAATGATGAAGGTGACCACGACGCCTATGTAAATCAGGAGAATGACAATTGCAAACGCAGGATAACTAACGACGAATGCGAGACCAACAACCGCACATGCAGCCACTATGAGGTAGACTGCGGCAACCACGGTGTCTCGTGTAAATAACATGCCTGTGCAGGAAAGTACAGACAGCAGAGCAAAGATTAGAGCAAGCAGTGTCTCAGTCATAGACATCACCTATCGCACTCTGGTGGAAAGTGACCAAAGCTTCCATATATAGCAGGAACATCTGCAAGTCGATACCCAATCATTGCAGCCATCATGCCTCGCAGATTGTAGTAGGAAGGTGTCATCAGCCTGAGCCTATACAGTTTGTCACTGTCTCCCTGTGACACAAGATGAATATAGACAAGTCCACGCGCAGCCTCAACACGTGCACAAGACACTCCACGTGGCAATGCTGCACGAGACACAATCTGTAGAACCTTCCCAGGTCTCGACACATCCAGCCCAAACTCCTTGCATAGCTGCACAAGCTCAGGATTCACAATAGGTCCTCTAGGCATTCTATCAAGGAGCTGCCGAATTATTCTGATGCTCTGTTCAATCTCTCTTAATCGCACTATAACTCGAGCATAGCAGTCTCCCTCATCAGCTACAGGAATCTCAAAATCTACCTCTGGATAGGCTTCATAGGGCATGGCCTTCCTCGTGTCGTAAGATATTCCTGATGCACGTAGATTAGGCCCAACCATGCCTAGCTTAACGGCATCCTGTCTACTAACGACGCCAACTTCACATAATCTTGCCTTGACTGCCGCATTTCTAACAAATATATTTTCAAAACTTTTTATACCCTTCTCAATTTTGTTTAATACATCTCTTATCAATGATATTAACTCCTTAGTGAGCTGATATCTAACACCCCCGGGGATTATTGCAGTTATCGCATGTCTAGAACCTGAGTATCTTACAAATATTTCACAGATATATTCTCTAAGCTCGAAACACCACATGTATCCTGTACTGTGTCCAAGAAATATTGATAAAATAGCAAAATCGTATAGATGTGTAGCTATTCTGCAGAGCTCTGCAAGAATTGTCCTGATGTATGAGGCTCGCTCCGGCACATCTAGTTTTAGAAGTTTCTCAAGCGCATGCACATAGCATAGAGTCATGCCGACGGGGTCAGTCAAAGAAACACGCTCAAGCATTGGTATGACAGCTAGGAAATGTCTATTCTCTGCGAGTTTCTCTACGCCGCGATGTACATAACCTGGATCCGGTATGGCCTCCTTGACGATGTCCCCTTCAAGGATTAGGAAGAACCTGAAGTGTCCACTTCCTGGATGCTGAGGACCTATCACAAGTGTTACCAAGTTCTCGTGTTCACTTATCTTCTCAACCTTCTCAATTCGAAAAAGCTCATCCTTCAGCACATAGTCGGGACTTCTCTTTTCTTCACGTGGAAACTTCTGGCTAATCTTTTCCTGAAGCTTAACAAACGCTCCAAGAACAGCTTCAGGAAGGGGAGGACAGCCGGGAACATACACATCAACAGGAAGCACCTGATCAACTGTGAGTATGTGATAGCTTCCTGAAAAGACCCCGCCAGATATTGCGCAGGAACCTAGAGCTATGACGTACTTAGGGTCAGGCATCTGCTCGTAGACTAGCCTAAGGTGCTTAGCCATCTTCCTGGTTATAGTCCCCTCAACGACAAGCAGATTACAGTGACGAAGGCCAGGCATTGGTAGTAGACCATGTCTCTCAGCGTCGAAGCCTGGGCCAAACACATGTGCAAACTCGACACCACAGCATGCTGTTACTATGTGTACAGGCCAGAGCGAGTACTTTATTGACCAGGGGCCAATACGCAGCTTCTCAAATATGTTCAGAAGCTTGTCTCCTAAGCCCATTCTCGCAGGTCTGCAATGTACCTGTAGAGGAACATAATTGTTAGTGCGTATACTACAGATACTATAATTAACAATAGCACTAATCCGACAGAGAGACCACCAAGAGATAGCACTGCCACGTACAGGAATGCACACTCAAGTACAACTAGTAGAAATATGAAACCGAAGTACTGCATCACGAGCTTTTTCTTTACGATATCTATCGGCGGATTACCTGCCTCGAACCTGGTGTATTTACAGTATCCTTCTCTTCGAATAGACTTTGATACTACTACGTTAAGCACAATTAGAAGAACCAGCGCTATGATGGTAACTGCTGCAAGTACGGCAAGGCCCAGTAAGCTCACAGTGTTATTTCGTGGATATCCATGTTTATAAACGTCGAGTGTGAAAGGACAATGTGCCTAGAATAGACTTGAAGGACGTCCTTATGCCACTTATTGAGGCTCTTAAACATGTTGTAAGACCTCAACGAGTAAGTGTAGACTTTCCAGATGAGGCAAGGTACGTACCTGAGAACTTCCGTGGAGTACTCGTAAACGAGCATGTGAGATGTATAGGGTGTAGACAATGCGCAAAAGTCTGCCCTGCAAACGCCATAGAGCTCTACTATGAGCCAGAGGGAGTGTACAAGCCAGGCATCGACTATGGGAGATGCATATTCTGTGGCCTCTGTGTAGAAGTCTGCCCAACGGGCTCACTAACTCACTTGAGATATCAGGAGATAGTGACAGACAATGTTGATAAGCTGAGAATATGTGCAACATATTTGACGCCTGATAAGGTTCTGCCACTTGTCAATGATAGAAGAAAACAGCGCGAAGTCTCCTACAGGATCACGCCTAGTGGAGACGTGAGGAAGATCGTAGTTAAAGACAGGAGGTAGCCTCTCCCAAACTTTCACTCTACTCTAAGCACACCCGTACTATACGTCCCTTAAATTAGCTTTAGACAGTAGAGAGTCGACATGAAGCAAGAACACGATTCCATAAAAAAGTTAGTAAGAATACTCTATGAAAAAGCTATTGAAGATGGCCCAACATCACTTGTAAGAAAGAGTTATATCTTGGAGAAATTATGTAATGAGACTTCTGAATGTGAGGATGCTAAGGCATTAGTATCGCTACTTCCCGAGGAAGAACTTCCACTTCACATTGTTGCACAGCTACTGAGTATGTATTACCTCAACATAATGTTATCAATAAATGGTTCGAGAAACATTGCAAGACCAACAATAACCATAGGAATAGGCTCGATAGATGATTTAGTAATTCACGTAATGTCGATGGCCATTACTGAAGAATTAAGACTCCTTGAAGACGGATATTCTATTAGATACACAACAAATCCACTATGCAGCCTTGAGACAGTTTGCTATTCAATGATGTTTAATGCAAAGTGTATATTAACGGAGTATGACAATGTCATAGAGGTGACAGCGAGATTTACAGATAGAGAAGTTCTAACTAAATTCGCAACATCGTTCATATACACAATGTTCAATCCTGTCAGTTTTATACACTTCTACTTCTCACTAGTAGCTGAAATAATTAAGCAACTTAGGGGGAACAAAGATCTAGTAGATCAGTATATTAATGATGCAGAAAAGGCTCTTCATAGAACTTATACAAACTTGCTCTCTGGCGATAATTTGAAAGTATTGAAAAAGTGGATAATCATGACAGGGCTTGACAATGTGATAACAGTTGTAGATATTTCAAATAGGGAATGTATTGGTGACCTTTGCGGCAAGTTACCTAGTTCAATAGATTTAGATTATATAAAGGAAGTAGTTTTACCAAATGTTGAAGGATCTATTGGGACTGATAAGTGTGTGATATTGTGGAAACATCTCTAATAATTTAGTACAGTCGCAGGATGGGACAGTACAGTACTAAGATTGTCAAGTTTTCATAGTTTAGAAATTTTCTAACTAAATTCTCAAGATGCTCGAGTGAAACTTCTTTCTTGAAATTAATTATTAGTATTTTTGACGAATTTTCTTGAACTGTATATGTATTATAAAGTTCGTTCTCTTCGAACGCAATGACGCTACCTGTTGTAAAGAAATGTTTCGATAGCCTCTCTTTGCTTAGGGGGATTATTATGTTTACGTTTAGTACTGATTTACGGGACTTAAATGTTGCATAGATTGTGCTTTTGAGGTTTTCGATATTGTCTATCACTAGTAGTGAGACGGGTAGATCTATTGAACTTAATTTAAATTTGTCGAGTATTGTAATGGTGTAGGGTTTTTTATCAAATGCTCCTGGATCAAAGAGTTCATAAGTTATTCCTTTTATTGTTAGTACTATTTTTCTTTGAGGTTCCTGGACTGTTCCACTAACTACTTTGCATGTTAGTTCTAGGACATTCTCATCTGTTACTTCTTTTCCATCGACTATCAGGTCTATCACCGTTACCTGTCTTCTGAATCTCTCAATGGCCTCAAGAGGTATGTTCTGCAGATATCCTGTTGGTATATCACGACATGGTTCATTTGGTGCACATAATATTCTTCTAGTTACGGGATTCACACCGTATCTGTGAAGCATGACTATTGCTTTGCCTGATTTATGTCCAGGATTCTCGTGACCGGCAACAACTACATACCTGATATTAGGGTTTGCAAGTATGTTGCACACGACTTTCTCAAGACCTATGTTTGCAGTTTTACAGAAGCCAGCTATTGCAACACCCATATCAGCGACATGTCTAAGTATGGTCATTCCAAGCTCGTCGTCTAACGGTATCAGTACTGCACAGGGGTGAAACTTGTTTCCAAGATAGAACACTCCAGGCTCTACTGTCCAGTTATCAGGAACGTTACATTTGTAAACCATCGTTAATAGTTGCAACTTTCTACTTTAAAAGAACCTGTGATGTCACTACATGTGCGACATTGAGAAGGACATTGCGGATATCGCAATTGCAATAGCCATTAGCAAGCCTATGCCCACTATGGTAGCTGTGAAGCATCTGGAAAACGAGATATCGAACTCCTTTCTAAGTAACACAGCCACATATAGCGAAGCCACGACCAGTGTGACAATATTAAGCGCTAATAAACTCGGCGAGAGAAACTGTGTCACATGTCCTGCTAGTAGGGACTCCCTGAGCAGTGAACATGTGACGGGTACTGACGCCACTGTGGTGATTGCAGAAATGTAGAATCCATGACCCATCAGGAGAAAAGTTGACGAGTATTTAACAGCGTCCTTCCTATCTTCAGGTGCCAGAAGCTTCAGCAAACCAAACGTGATGCCACTCTCTACAGCCCACAATATTAAGGCAACTATGGCAAAAGAACATAGGCTAACTACTGGAATAATTGCCAATAAAGACTCAGCTTGTTTTGGAGGCATTTGAGCAATCAGTCTGTGGTATATCTCTGACTTAATTATGGGATATATGTAGTAGAGGTATGTGAAAGAGTATACTAATGCATAACATAACCATCCTAAAAATCCTAGCAATTTCACACCCCTACTTAAAGCCATAGTTCACTAACACCTTATTGAAAGGGTAATTAATTCATAATCTACGAAACACACAGTCTCACGTGGTTATAGAGAAACGCTTAAAAATGGATTCTAGTTCGGACTCTACGAGCTTCAGAGCCCCGGTAGTATAGCCCGGTCAAGTATGCGGGCCTCTCGAGCCCGTGACCCGGGTTCAAATCCCGGCCGGGGCACCAAAGCTCTAAACCTCCTTTTCACCGTGCTTCTTGGTAAATGTGATGATCATAGCCTTTAATTACATTTAACGATCGTCTCTTTTGAGGAGGCGTGAGCAAGTATTATAGAGAATTAGAAAGTGTATTCTCAAAACATGTACAGGATTACGATAGTTGGTATTTTAGAAATGTTGACATTGCTTATGAGGAACTTAATCTTGTAAAATCATTCAACTTGAGAGGTGTAGGACTTGAAATTGGTTCCGGTACATGTTTCTTCTCAAGATTATTCGGGGAAAGTATAGTTGGACTTGACTTATCATCTGAAATGTGTAGGTTTTGCAAGAAAGTTAGAGGTACTGAGTGTATTCATGCAATTGGAGAGTATCTTCCAGTAAGATCGCATTCTTTGGATTATGTTTTAATTATTGTTACATTGTGCTTTGTTGATGATGTGCACCGAGTACTTAATGAATGTTGTAGAGTGCTAAAGAAGGGAGGCAAGGTATTGATATGTATAGTTCCTAGAGATTCAGAAGCTGGAAGAAAGTATATTGAGAAAAGCATGAGAGGACATAGATTTTACAAATATGCAAAGTTCTACACAGTGAATGAAGTTGTTGCATTATGTAAACAGCATAATCTGGAGGTGATGACAATAAGAGGGACATTATGTAAGGATTCGGAAAATTTAAAGACATGTGATTTTGTATGTATACATGCAAGCTTACAGTAAGATATTAAGATAATGCTGTGGTACCGATAGTGTCTCTGCACTTATTGACTCATTGTCATTGTTAATAAATAGTTTAGAATTTTATAGTATAGGTCGTGAGATTATACATGTCAAGACGAGCGTGGGTATAATGCCACTTCTTCATTCTCGTGTAGCGAGGTGTCTCAAGAGGTCTCGGCCGGCTCTATGTCAGTTTATTATGGTTTTGTTGCGCAGTTACTGACTTTTGCAATTCCAATGATTAGCATGTCCTGTAGCATACCGTTACCATATGCTGCAATTGTCTCGGCATCAGCAACCTTGCTACATGGAATTGCACTACTTCTCGTAGGCTATGCAGTACCTACGCTCAGTCTGGGACGGAGGTTAGGTGCAGGTCGGATATTTTTCCGATCTATTGCTCTAGCTGTGCCATTTATTGTAGTGTCACTTGCTGTAGCCATGATACAGCAGTTGCTACATGTCTCTCCTGTGTGTCTGTACGAGCTCAAGTCAACACTAGCTACATCTCTGCTAGTGATGCTTCTTGCTTCTGCACTCGTGTCTAACATCTTAGCTGTATGCTACTCACACATGTGTACAGTAAACCAGGAGTTCAGGACAATGCTCTACCTCACAACACTGTGCACTTATGTTGCAACAGTACTGCTCTCACTCTCCTAACATTGTACTAAGTGCGGTATGATAGTCCTGAAATAGTGACAACATGCTCGGACATGGGTTCTGTCATCACCTTTGTCAGCTCCGTCCCCTTGTCGTCATCAACGTGATTTTAGGTGCCAGCTATGCTTTATGTACTTGATGTTTTTCATTGTCAAAGAACCATCCGACAACTCGTCCTGGAACTACTACCTGCTCTACAATCTATCACTTGTCAAGTACAGGATAGTTGGCGTGTTCTATATCCCTGAACTGAGATACTATGGGCCTGTACTTGATCTCGACGATAATGACCTTGAGAAGGTCTGTAAAGACATATTCATACCAATTGATGAGGAGTGTCTTCTTCGATCTCTTGCAATTATATGTGAGCGATGTGGCTGGTGCTGTGAAGAAGATGCTGGCAGCTTTCTATTTGAGCATGAGCTTGCTGAAGTTAAACAATTCATAGGCAGAAAGCTTACACTTCCATCAAAGGAGGTTAAACTATGGAACGGTACTAGAGTTAGAATATACTTGCTGGACCTCGAACAGGAAGGTCGTTGCATATTCTATGATGTCAGGACCCGGTCCTGCAGAATACACCTTGTTAAGCCTGTCATATGCATGGTGACGTACTGTGCACGATTCGCAATTGACAGATGGGGAAGAAGGTACCTACGTGAGGGTACTAGACAGCCAGATGGGAGTGTTAGATTCAGGCCAGCTCATGTTCGATAGCTGTGTACCTGAAGGCTGCCACTGCAGCAAAGAGACTTCGCATTACTTCACCTATGAAGTACATCTGCTCAACATTTATTTGAGAATCCTCTACATTAGATTTCAGGATTCTATAAAAAATTTTACTGAGAGCCGTCTTTAGGTAGTTAAGTATTTCAGGGCTACTAAGCCTTAATTCAAATAACCTCATTGAATATTTATAAAGCATGTTCTCTGCATAGCTTAGATCTGTGGCATACATAGTCGAGACTCCCTTCTTCCTAATTAGTTTAACATAGTTCCTAAGAGAGAAGGCGTTTGCTGTTACTTTAGTACCAATCTTGCTTATGCTTCCTGCACCAACTCCAACAAAGTCATAGTGTGCAACTATGTACTCGTCAACCATGTCTATACTACGCGTGTTACTGAAATGCCACACTGTGCGTGCGCTGTATCCTAGCTCTCTCATAGTCTCGACTATGGTCTTATATGTCAGGAAGCTGGCAACCGTCTCATACGGTGCGAATGACGGTGGCTTCAAAATTGGGTAAAACGTCAGCTGAGGTATTCCAAGTCTTGCAAAGAGTCTGGAGTCCCTACGTAGCTGAGAAGGGTTCTGACCTGGAACATCCCACAGCAGGTCAACATTCACGACCTTAAAGTACTTCCTGGCTAAAGCTGCCGCACGAATAGCATCGCTGACCGTGTGGTTTCTTCTGCCAATTTTTGAGAGAATTATTGGTGAGAGACTCTGGACTCCAATGGATAGTCTTGTGACCTTGTGTGAGAGCTCCTTAGCGAGCTCTGGGCTGAGTGTTGAGGGGTTTGCCTCAACGGTCACTGATCTGGGCTGTGTAAGTTCATGAATTACGTCAAGAAGCTGCAGCAGTCCGTCAGGATTTATTGTTGGCGTGCCGCCACCAATGTAGACTTCCGGATGATTAATGTCGAGCATAGATACAACATTCTCAAGTTCCCGCATGAGATGCCTCATGTAGAGCCAGTACCTTCCAGGCTCGTACTCATACCTTAGAAAGCAGCAGAACCTGCAAGGTCTTCTGCAGAACGGTATATGTACATATAGCGAACCTATGGCAACTCCATGTCTCTCAAATGGACGATGGTCATCTGCGACCATACTCTTGGCCAGCCTCCTGAAAAAGCTGTGAGCTATGGTGAAGGCAGTCGATGCTACGATCTGCCTCAGCACTACAAGCTTTACATACTCGCGAATGCTTGTATCACGTAATAAATACATCATTGTCATGTCTCCGTCAGCGTAGACAGTTCGCATGCCTTTTATGAGGATATTCAACCGATTACGCGCGGATAATTAATGCACATGTCACAGGTACAGGGAGGGACGTACAGAATCGTACTAACAAACACTGTGCACTACTTCAGGTGCAACTACTGCGGACTATGCTGTGAAGGACCCGTTGAGCTGACTGAGCGTGACTATGAGAGAATAATGAAGCTTGCAGAACAGCTGAATGTTAAACCTATCATAGAGGTGAAACATCAACAAGATAGAGTTAGAAGAGTTATGAAACCAATACAGATAAATGACCTTGTTCAAGAGTGTGCATTTCTAGTAAAGGATGGTGATAGGCGAATATGCAGAATATATGAACAAAGACCGTGCTATTGTAGACTTTATCCAATATTTATCGGTATCAGCCACATACTAGGGGAAGTATATGTTGATTTTCTTCACTGTCCGGGAGTTACACACACCGAACAGACAGGCTATACAAAACTAGATGCAGAAAATGTTAAAGAAACATTAATGAAAACTCTAGAGTATGATCCTGAATTCATAAAGATAATACCAAACATGGATAGGGCAGTTGTATTCGCATTAACGGCAAAACATAGAGAACTGTACGTCATGTGGAGTTTAAAATATCACATAGTTAAAGAACTTAATGAGATTCTCTTAAGAGAACTAGAGACTTGTGAGAACTTTTTACAAGTATTGTACACTCTTGCACGATTTCAACATAAGGTAAATGCAGGTCTTAAGAGTGTATCATCAATATTTGAGCTACCTAAGGAAGTTGAGAAAGAAAGATCATGTAGACATATTAGAATTGATGACGTATGGAAAGGCATAAGACAGTCCTTAGAGCTTGCGGAGGTTGTTGTTGGTAATGATATTGTACTCCTAGATAATTATTATAGAGATGTGTATGCTGTTGAGATGAGTCTTGCATCACTTAGAGAGGTTAATGTAAATGATCTTAATAGTGATATGTTTCGTGAGATATTCATGAGATTTTCCTGTAATTTTCAGACATGTGCACTTCCGTTAGATATGATGTATATTAAGGGTTATGCAATTATCTTATTGATTTACTGTCTCTATAGATCTACCTGTGAGGACACTGTTGCTGCACTGTATAACTTTGATGCCGTCGGTTTAGCAGTGTATACAAGGTATGTCAACAAGCTACTTGGCAGTATGAACCTCGGTTACATAAATATTAGCACAGGGTTCCGATTCTAGACACGTGACGTTCTTGTGAAGCCTAGTCCCTGTACCTCCACTATTCCTGGCTCATTTTCCTTACCCTCGACCTTGAATTTAACACCGAGGATTTTCTCGGTGATGTGTATGTTAGTTATTGTGTGAAGGGTTAGTTTTGCTATACCGATCCTGGAGTAGCCATCTGCAAGTGCTATGTAGGGTATCAACATGTCCCCCATGTGTCTATCAAATGCTCTTCCTGTCGATAGGTCCTCAATGAGTTTTGATGCTGCTTCTTGACCGACCTGTTCAGCCGGTTTTCCTTTTTCTCCAACAGCATCTGCGCCAATTATCTCACCTTTGTCAGAGACTGCCCACAGGACTATACCTGAGCCAGGGCCAAGGTGAGGATCCCTGTCAGGTGGGTATGTCTCAAGCTCTATCTCTATGGGAACGTCTATTCCGTGTTTCTTCAAGTACTCACGTGCTGCTCTTGCTTGTCGCTCAGCGACATGATGAGGTAACTTTACACAGTGCGATCTTCCACGTATCTCCTTCAATGTGCCAAAGTCGACGCTTGTTATTGGTCTAAGTTTCTCGATAGGATCAACGACAACTCTCACATGACCTCCTCCTCTCGGATAATGTCCCCTTCTAATTACGTGAACCTCTGCACGTACCCCCATTCTCGATAGTATTGGCAGAAGAACGTTCCGCACATAGTCAATTGGTGGTGACCAATGTACATCTGTTCCACCTGTTATCTCTACTACACATCTCCCCGGAGCAAACACCAGGACAGGAAGTATTGCCTGTATCACAAGTGATATGCTGCCAGCCGTGCCTATGTCAAACCTGAAATGTCCACTCCTAAGCTTGCCCGGGATGAAGAGAAGCTCCTTAGAGCCCTTGTACGCTCCCTCAACCTGTGCATTACACAGCTCAGCTACTGCACGTACACAGGTCAGGTGCTGTGCCTGCAGTCCAGGGTTTGACCTCTTGGCCCTTATGTTGTATATCCTGACAGGCTTCCCAGTGAGTGCAGATAGAGCAAGCGTAGTCCTGAGTATCTGTCCTCCGCCCTCAAGTATTGACCCATCGATCTCTATGATGGACCTGGACATGGCGATACTGTGCCAGTGTCTAGGTTAGGGATAATTAAAGTTGAGATCATGTGGGAAGGTGTTTAAGTACTCGCTGTAATGTTAGGCCATTGAGTGATGACACTCCCACCTTCTGATAGATGAAGACGGCGATTGAGTCTGATACTCAGAAAATAAACCCTTATTAATGCTACTTGACTTGTAACAGGGAGAAACCATGATTGGAGAGCTTATTTTAGCAATGTTCATAATTATAATTCTCCTAATTTTAGCTGCCTTATCAATAAGGGTATGTCCTGAGTACAAGAGATATGTAAAGTTCAGATTAGGCAGATATGTCGGAGTATATGGACCCGGCATTGTGATTGTTATTCCTGTAATTGAGAGAATAGTCCCAGTTGACCTCAGAATATCTGTCATAGATCTCCCAGCTCAGCGTGCATTAACTAGAGACAATGTTGAGATAACTGTAGATGCTGCCGTGTACTTCAGGGTAGTTAAGCCGGAGGACGCGGTCATAAAGGTGCAGAACTACAGGGCAGCAGTTGCGTATCTTGCAGCATCAACACTTAGGGATGTCATAGGTATGAAGGATCTCGATACTATACTATCGAAGCGTGAGGAAGTTGCTAGAGAGATCGCTAAGATAATTGACGAGTATGTACAGGACTGGGGCATAAAGATAACGTCAGTCGTTATGAAGGACATCAAGCTGCCTGATACTCTGGTTAGAGCAATGGCTCAGGCAGCTGAGGCTGAGAGAACAGGAAGAGCTAAGGTCATACTAGCTGAGGCAGATCTCAAGGCTGCGGAGAGGTATCTTGAGGCAGCTAAGAGGTACTCACAGAACAGTGTTGCATTACTGTTACGTCAGATTGATGCACTCATAGAAATTGCAAGGTACAAGAATCTAGTGATAGTTGTCCCAAGCACACTCGAGCTAACGACGCTTGCTCCCGCAATCCTGAAGGCGTTACAGAAGGAGCAAGGTGAAGGAAGGCCAGAGGTCTCGAGCTAACGGATGTTTCTTAGCATTCTCTTAAGAGAGGCTCTCCTCTTGATAGGACTTGCACTAATTATCGCCGGTCTATTGTTAAGACACTTTTACATATCTGCAGCAGGGTTTGCAGTATGTATAATACCACTGATATACACAATTTTTCCTATACATCTAGCATCGATCATAATGATTTTTCTGGGGCTCTGCCTAATGGCTCTAGAATTTCTAAAGCATGGAGCCTTCCATGGCTCCGCAGCCTCGGCTGGACTAATGTACACTATATTTGGCCTGCTTGGCTTAACAAATGTGTACACGTACGTTCCTGGCACTAGCGAAAGTGTGAGCGCAGTCCTTCTCTATGTGGCAGTGTGTCTCGCAATTATAGTCCTGTTGATAATCATAAGGTGCATTGTGCAGACTTTACAGTCGAGACCCTACTCTGAGAGAGCACTGATAGACATGCGTGGTAAAGTAGGCGTTGCTGTTGACGATATTGAGCCAGGTAAGATAGGCTACGTGAAGATACGTGGTGAGTACTGGCGAGCTACCTCGTATGAGACCATAAGATCGGGTGATGAGGTTGTTGTAATTGACGTTAAGGACGATGGTGTGCTTGTAGTTAAGCGTCGACAAAGTTAATACGAGCCTAGGAAAGTCCTACTCAGGTAGAAGACAAGGACATGTTGACTAGGGTACCTATACGTGGAATATTGGCAAACGTGGACTATGGAGATCCACTAGCTCTATATAGGGCAAGAGAAGTTGTTCTAGAGGCAAAGAAGAGATTTTTAACACGTGTAGAGAAGTGCGACCCTGTAATTCTAATAGACTCATTCTATATACACTACAGGAGGCCAATACTTAGAAAACCTGCAGACATACGAGATGACAAGCTGTTGCTATGGTTTAAAGTTGTCTCGACATATATTCAGTCTCAAGCGTATAAATCTCTGACAGAAGTATCTTATGGCAATCCAAAGCTCTCGAAAGTTTTAGCAGTTAAATTATTGAAAGTATATTTAAATATGCTTAGTAGAGTTGAGAATAATGCCGAATACTCTGCTGCGCTTTTAGCAGAAATGAAAAGTAGAAGTGAAGGGAAGGAACCTTCGACATATATAAGATCTGTAATACATAGACTGGAGTATGAGATCAAGACTGAAATAGATTTCACAATAGGAAACGTCAGAAAGATCAGCGATGTTGTTAATAGAGCACGCTCACTGTTTGGTAATGTTGTAGGTGATGAAGTTGCTGAAATACTTGTAGATCCCGAGGATGAATCTACAAGAATGAGGCTTGTAGAAATGTTAAAAGATTTAATAGAACTTGTAAAGAAAGCAACTGATTATAGCATAGAAGAGAAAATCGTAGATATGCGTGGATACATTACAGGTATCAAAAAGATGGTTAATATAAGCGAGTTGAAGAATATTACACCAGGCGAGATTGCTAAAATTAATATTTCAAAGGAGCTCGCAGCATATAAGTTAGGTACAGGTAATTTGCTTGTACATGAACAGCGTGTTTTGCATAAGCCTAAGATCTACATGCTTGTTGATAAGAGTGGTTCAATGTTTTATGCAATAGATGTCAAAATTCAAGATTTTCAAAATCTAAATAAGATAACGTGGGCGACAGCTCTTGCACTTACACTTCTCTTAAAGGGTGGTAAGGTTATTGTAAGATTTTTCGATAAAAAAGCTCATCCACCACTTCAGGATAAGGCTGAGCTGATAAAGACTCTGCTTGGTTTAACGCCACTAGGTGGAACAAGTGTAACGAATGCGTTACGTGCAGCCATTGAGGATGCTAAGAGGATGCCCTCGTTGCGCGAGTACAAACTAATATTGATAACGGACGGTGAGGATAACAACATTGACATTGCCACTGTACAGGAAGCAGAGAAAGTCTTCAGAGATTTCACAGTTGTCCTTGTAGGTGGCGAGAATTACGTACTTGAGAAATACTGTAAGAGAGTCATAAAGCTGAAGAGCATTGGTTTAGATGCTCTCAAGACTCTTCTGAAGAAGATATGAAGAACTTACTACATCCTGATAGAACTAGGATACTATACGAATATTTAAATTACCCCGTGTAACATCTCACCGAGGGACTCCTCATGATAACACCAACAGAACTTGTGCTAATAGTGATAGCTATAGCTATTCTACTGATATGGGGACCAAGCAAGATTCCTGGACTTGCTAGAGCTATAGGACAAGCAATCTATGAGTTCAGAAGAAGCACAAAGGGTCTCGTAGAAGAAGAGGAGGAAACCAAGAAAACTGAGAAAAAGCAGGAGCTCGACAGCAAAGAGGTGGAGAAAGTCTATGAGCTAGCTAAGAGGCTCGGAATTGACACCGAAGGAAAGCCTCTGTCTAAGATTGTTGAAGAGATAGAGAAAAAGTTACAGGAAAAAGCTAAAACAGAGGCATACTAATCTTACCAATACTTCCGAGATCTCCCTTATTAAGAATAGTCCTTATTATTGATTCAATACGTCTACGTGCAACATCTACAAACGATGTGTGTAAGATGTACGTCTTATTTTCCGAAGGCCTCACAATCCACACCTTATTAGTCCCGTACTTGATGTAGAGCTTCTCATTTTCGAAACTCACAACATCGTCAAAGTTTCCTTCGTTAACAATCGCAGAGGCTAGATCTGGATCATCTACTATGTGCACGATCATTGTTACCTACTCATACACTAGAATGTTCATTCGACTTAAGAGAATACTTTCGGACATGGGTGTCCCCATGGAAGAAGTTTAACAGTCACCTCGCTGTGCATAGGTGTGCCGTTGACTGTTGGAATAGATACACGCGTCCTGAAACACTTGGACTTAGAGCATGCTATCAGAGAGATATCGAGACATTTTCATATAGTTGAGATATGTGCATCTCATATTAGGAAGCTGCAGGAGCGGCACAGCATATCTGAAGTATATTCAATTGTTAAGAGTATTTGCAATAAATATGATGTTAGTGTTGTTCAGATACATGCACCATATGGCGAAATAGATGAAATGTGGCTAGATGATAGGTTCACAAAAGCACTGGAGATAATTAAGGAATTTATTGTACTATGTTATAAAGTTGAATGTCCAATACTTGTAATGCATCTCCCGTACAGGAGACCGAGGTATGGTGAGCTTTATGTGGAATTAGTTGAAAGACAGTACAATGCTACATGTAGAATTGTGAAGATTTTAGAACCTGTCTTGAGAGAGTATGGTGTCAGGATTGCGTTTGAGAATAGGCTCGAACAGACTTTTGGCTGTACAGTCTTCGATATTGCTGAAGTGCTGTACAGTCAGGGCAGTGAGATGTTTGGAATATGCCTAGATACAGGTCATGCTAATGTCAATAAGGTAGATATTGTCGACGTTGTGAGAAGGCTGAATAGACTCATAATTGCCACACATTTACACGATAATGATGGTGTTCAGGATAGACACATGCCACCAATGACAGGGACAATACCTTGGAGAGATGTCATTAGAGCTATCGTACAGTACACAGGAGCCCCCTTAGTACTTGAGGTGGAGCCATGTGTACCTGAGGCCGGACTCAATGTTCTTGAGCTATGTAAAATTGTCATGGAAAGACTGACTCAAGAAATCAGGTAACCGAGCGCCTCATCATCTAGTCAAGTAGGGCAACTCCTCATCACCTTCAATACTCACTAATTAGGGGTACTTAGCATTTTAAGAGCTTGTGGAAAGTCAGCAAGGATGCGTAAGATTATGCTACTCCGAGACTGACAGTATTGCCACTGTTGTTGATCTAATAATGTTCGTAGCTTATGAGGAGTATAGAGAGAATGTTGATGTAGAGGAGGGAGACGAATACGAAGTCGAGGTTCTTAGAGATGGAGCAGGGCAAGCTATACTGAAGGTTATCAGAAAGTGCCTTGGCGAGCTGTATGTTGTATGTGTGGAGGCTAGGCCAGAATTAATCAAGATGTTGGAACTTGTCAGAGATATACATGATGCTAGACAACTTCTAAAATTCTTAATTGACAATAAGCTCGACATAGATTTGAATGAGGACTTTTTCAGGACTATATTGTCATGATCGAGAGATTATCACGTGAACAGGCTCTAGCACTTCTTTCGGGACGAGTATGGAGGGGATTCTTAGCCGTTGTAGATGATGGAAGACCTTACTGTTTCCCGGTAGCTCATGTGGTGTATGGAGAAAATCTGTACTTTCTGTTTACTAAGTATGGCAGAAAGATTAGAGCAATAGAGAGAAACAACAATGTGTGTTATGCGTGTCTTGAAAAGATCGAGAATATGTACATATCTATAATTGTCGAGGGAACGTTGCACAAGGAGAATGATACTAACATTCTGAGGACAGTTATTCAGAAATTTATCAAGGACATATTTCCAAGAGATCCATACTTTAGAGGATTCTGTACAGGAGAGGATGAAATATTGACAATGATAAGTACTGGCCAGATACCTGGCGTCTACAAGCTACTTATAGAAAACATAGATACGATAGTCGTACATGAATGAGAGCGCTGGGCTTAGCAGCCATAAATCTGGACAAGATATGCACAGTGAATACACAAGTTCCTGATGTTGAGGAGGTTGTCGAAGACCTTCACATACTGAGTAAGTACGAGCAGGAATATTGCAGAGATGAAGGCTGTCGGTGCTATCTCTGTCTTGGAGGCTCTGTAGTAAACACCATGTATGTTCTCGCAAAGTGTAATTTGGAAGTTCATATATTTGGCAGAGTTGGCAATGATCCTGAAGGTAAGTTCCTGCTAGATAAAATGAACGAATTTAATATGAAATTCTGTGGAGTGGTAACCCCAGGGCCTAGTGGAAGAACTCTAGTACTCTCAGGCATTGCTACAAGAAGGATCTTAGTGTATCCCGGAGTTAACGATTATTTAAACTCGGATGACGTAGATGCAGTATTGTCAAGAGATTATAAACTGGTTCATACCTCAACCTTTGCATGTACACGAGGTGTTGGACCATTAGATGCACAGGTTAGGGTGTTTAGAGAATATGTGAATTCTATTAAATCATTCATGTTTGGAAGTCTCTACTGTAAGTTACTGAACTTCGAGAAGTTTAAGGAAAGGATACTGGAGCTTATGAGGTTGTCAAATGTAGTATTCTTAAATAGAAGTGAAGCGGAAGTTGTCTTCTCAAGTATAGATATTCACAGTGTTAGAAAGTTCGTAGAACATTCAAATATATCTACTATATGCGTAACACTTGGCGCAGAGGGTGTGCTCGTGATTAATAAAAATGGTAAAGTTATCAGAAGAAGACCAGTATCGTCCAATGTTGTTGATGTCACAGGTGCTGGTGATGCCTTCGCAGGAGGATTTCTGCTAGGTCTTGTGAAGGGGCTGGACCTTGAAAAATGTGTTGAACTCGGCCTTTACGCAGCTGCTTCCTGCATATCTAGCATCTGCGGTACAGGCTATGTTTTGAAATGTGAAACTTAAACAGTCTAATACTTGAGATTATATGCAAGATATTCATGAAAATTGCAGTAGTCCTTGACTTAGAAGGCGTACTATTACCACCAGGAGTAGATTTTGCATTTATGACCGTTGAAGCAGCTTGTCATAGTTATACAGAATTAAAGAAGACCCTAATCAAGATGCTAGAGACCTTCGACATGTTCGACGATAACAGATGGATGTATTATAAATTCCTTAAAGGAAGTACAAAATATCAGACGGGTACAACACCCTTCTATAGTTTAATGATGTTAGCAATGCTCGGAAAAAATGACGATGAAGCTATTGCAATATGCGAAAAAATTCTCGATGCTTTACCTCTTAATGAGGTCTCAGAGATTGCTGAAGGTGTCAGACAACTAGCACATAAGCTTATTATAGCATCGTCAGCATACTATCAATTTGTTAAAAAGACTCTTGAGAAGGCTTCGATAAAATTTGACGAGATATATGCTCTTGGCAACACCATAATTGACAATATTAAAGAAGAGCGAATACTGTCTAAACTATGTCAATTATTTACGCGAGAAAAACTATGTAAACTATGCGATTTAGTGTACCACTTTTCTGAATACTGTATAAAGAGGGAGAAGTATAAAGTATTCAACTCCCTACTGAACTGTGCAAAATTATCGGAAGAGCAGATTAATTATATTAAAATGTTTCTTATTGAACAGCGAGGAATTGCAGGTTCTAGTTTAAAAGCAAGTGTTGTAAGGAAGTTAAGAGAGGAAGGTTACTTTACAATATTCGTTGGGGATTCTATAGTAGATGCAGAGGCTGCTGAAGTTGCTAATGTTTCAATATCTATAAATACATCCTCTCATCATTTATTAAATGTTTCTACGTTTAATGTTATTACGAGAGATTATAGGGTTATAGTCGATATAATAAGGCTGATAATTGAAGGTAGGCCATGGGCTATAAAGGAGGAGCTTCATGATAAGTGTGAAGTTTTATCAAGAGTCGAGATAAGCGAAAACTTGAATAGAGTACTTGAGATTAATAGGAAGGTTAGGACATCGATAGTTCACAACATTAGAAATATGTTTATGCAGAAGGTACTTCAGACAAGTAGCTCAACATAGATTTTCTGAGCTATTCCTTTGCTAAGTGCTAGCGTTATGCCATTTGCTAGTCTCACAATTATTACTAGACCGTAGTTTTGTATAATTTCAATAACTTCACCGGGAGCTAACCCAAGCTGCAATAATCTTCGACGTAGACCAAAGCCTGCATTTAATTCTACTATCCGAACACGAGAGCCGGGTCGAACAAAGATCAGCGGTACTGGATTAACTGCCACTTCATCACCATTTTAGACATGTCTAAGTTTGAGAATCTTAAATCTAATCTTCCTATTCTACGCGTCGACTACTCTCATAAGGAATGCATACTCGCTAGGTATTGTAACGATGTTGCCTGAGTCTAACATAACGATGACGTCACGCTGTGTAACTTTGATTATCTGCAGTCTTGTGCCGATGTCAATTCCGACTCTCTCAAGGAAGTCTAGCATGTTTCTGAATTCTCCAACTATTCGCGCCACCTTCACCCACTTACCTGCTGGCTCTTCTGATAGAGGTCTCGTATTGTCTGTGATGGACACGCCTGGCAGTGGGTTTCCATGCGGACAGCAGCTTGGTCTTCCAACAAGTTCATACATCTGCTCTACAACTTCTTCAGGCAAGTGCTCCATTATGTGCGCATATATATGCAGTTTTGTCAATGGCAGCTTGAAGAAAGTTTTCAGGAAGTACTCGCATACTCTGTGCTTCCACACTGCCTTTATCGCAATCTTCCTACCTTCCTCTGTCAGTCTTGCGCCTCTGTACTTGTCACGCTCTACGAGACCCATCTTCTCAAATTTTGACAACATCTTAGCTGCTGTAGCAGGAGTTACATCCAGCTCCTCTGCTATTTTCGTCGTTCTTGCTATTCCATAGGCCTCCTCTAGTCTGTATATTGTTGCGAGATAATCCTGCAGAATCGCGTCTTCGGACAGTGCACGTCCAAGCTGTCTGAAGCTCAGTATCATGCTCTCCCACGATGTCATCACTTAACCTACTTGTTAGTGAAGCTAATATATCACACACTCTTCGTGACGTTAGAGACCAATAGATGGCAAATAGGCAAATTCGTGTACTACTTGTCGGTCAGCCTAATGTTGGAAAGTCTACTCTCTTTAATGTACTCTCTAGAGCACGTACACGCGTAAGTAACTGGCCTGGCACAACTGTCGAAATTAAGCGTGCCCAGATAATGCACAGGTCCTACCTCATAGAGCTTGTAGATCTTCCTGGGACATATTCTCTGACTCCAACATCGACAGAAGAGAGAGTCGCCAGGATGGCCATAATGTCTGAACGGGCCGATGTACTACTCGTCCTTGTCGACTCTACCACTCTTGAAAGATCTCTACTTCTTGCAATAGAGGTACTAGAAATGTGTTCACGTACCATAATAGCATTAACGAAATATGATCTATTGCATAAGCATGGACTTCACATAAACATATCAGGACTTGAAAAGAAATTACGTGTACCTGTTGTACCTATATCAGCGTATACAGGTGAAGGAATACAACAACTCTTAGATACTATTATTGAAGTATCTACACATAAGACGTGGAGTGAAGGACTGAGAATAGACTATGGGAATGTTGAGAAGTTCATAAATAAGATAGAGCATATACTCAATGAGGCGGGTATACATATAGGCAATGTATGCAACAGGTGGGTAGCTATAAAAATGCTTGAAGGTGATAATGAAATAATTGAGATAGTAAAAGAGTTATCCTCGAGGGAGATATTTGAGAAAATATTAAATGTATTATCCGAAGCTGAGCGTGAAATTGGTAAAAATATAGATCTTCTAATTGTTGATGCAAGACGAAGATTCGTAAAGCAGCTTATTCAGGAGTGTCTTGTAGAAGTCAAGATAAGGCACTCTCCAATAATTGAGAAATTTGATAGAATATTCATGCACCCCGTGTATGGGACTTTGCTCTCTATGCTTCTGTTAACTTTCACAATATTTGCCGCATTTATGATAAACGTTGGTTTTCCATTGAATATAATTCTCGAACTTGCTGGTTATGGTAACATTGCGAGTATGTTAGAGGAGTATAGTCTGAGTGGCCTACTGGATAAGGCATTCGGCTATGTTGCAGACGTTGTGTATGCTAAGTTGAGTAGCTACTCCATTCCTTTAGCCGAGCTGGTAGCACATGGAATAATAGATAGTGTTGGTGCAGTACTGTCATTCCTGCCACTGATTCTTGTAGTGTCCATACTGCTTGCAATAATCGAAGATTCAGGTCTTGGAGCACGCATGGCTGTTGCACTTCATGGACTCTTCTCGAGACTTGGACTTTCAGGACGCGCAGTGTATCCCACGGTTGTTGCACTTGGATGTAATGTTCCTGCAGTGCTGGCCACACGTATTGCCATATCTGCAGAGGAACGCGTTCCCCTAGCGCTTGCAGTCACGTTCATTCCATGTCAAGCAAGGTTTGTAGTCCTCATGTTCATAGCTGCTGCACTTGCCCCAGCAGATCCTGTATCTAAGACAATTGTTGTCCTTGTCACGCTTATCGTAGCCTCTAGCCTGTACTCCGTAACGGCTAAGGCGTTTTCAAAGTTGACAAAGGTGGAATCTACAGAGCTTGTGCTTGAGATACCTCCACTACATTCTCCAAACCTCAGAGTTGTCTGGTGGATATCTTGGGATATTGTAAAGCACTTCCTGGTCAGGGCTGGCACTGTAATACTTGTGTCAAGTATCATACTTTGGATGCTTCTACACTTCGGCCCCTCAGGCTATGTGAGTGATATTACTAAGAGCTATGCATCAATAATGGGTCACCTGGTTGCTCCTTTCGTGACGTACCTGTTTGACATACCTAAAGACGTTGCGTGGAGACTTGGACTAGCATTGATGTATGGTCTCGTAGCTAAGGAGAACATTGTCGCAACACTGGCATCTACAGGAGCGACATTACAGAAGCTTAGTCTAGGACAGGCACTTGCAATAGCGATCCTGACAACGACCTACGTGCCTTGTCTGCCAACGATGTTGGTACTCTGGAAAGAATTGAGGAATGGTAAGCTGGTACTCATGCATGTTTTATATATGTGTGCATTAGCAACAATCTCAGCAGCGGTAGTCTATAGAATCGTTAGCATGCTACTAATAGCCGTGCGATGATGTAAGTGGCGTGCTCCTGAAATATGATGAGTCAACCCCGTACTGATTTAAGATAGGTCACATGCTCTATCCGACAATTTTCCTATATATTTCCTCAAGATTCAGCTTCTTCACCGCTGATCGCCACCAGTCTACAAGTCCTATATCGTCCTTGGAGTATCTGGGTATTACATGAACATGGAAATGCATTATTTCCTGATTTGCTTCGCGTCCTGCATTGTGTATTATGTTTACCCCTTTTGCACCAAGTTTTTCTATTAAAATTTTTGCAACTTTCTGTACTGTAGCAAATACTGATGCTATCGTTTCAGGATCGGCGTCAAGTATGTTCTCCACATGTTTCCTAGGTACGACAAGTGTATGTCCTGGATTTAGTGGATTTATGTCTAGAAACGCGACAGTCTTATCATCTTCATAAATCTTGTAGGACTTTATCTCGCCTCGTATTATTTTACAGAAGATGCACTCTGACATCATGTCCAATACTTTGATGTTCGCTAAAAACAGTTAACCTAAAGTACTTTACAGCTTATGACAACACTAGCCTTATGCCATATGCCAAGAGGATAATACCATGTCTAGACGTTGATAAGAATGTCGTAGTTAAAGGTGTGAAGTTTGAGAATTTGAGAATTGTAGGCGATCCTGTAGAGCTGGCCTCAAGGTACGAGGAGGAGGGAGCTGACGAGCTTGTGATACTTGACGTTACAGCAAGTGTTGAAGATAGGAAGACATTCATCGAGACTGTCCGTGCAGTCTGCTCTGTAGTGACGATTCCTGTAACCGTCGGCGGTGGGATAAAGACGCTTGAAGATGCTTCAAGATTATTCAATGCAGGTGCAGACAAGGTAAGTATAAACACAGGAGCTGTCCAGAGACCTGATCTCATAACCGAGATCTCGAGAGAGTATGGAAGACAAGCAACAGTTGTTGCAATTGACGCAAAGAGAAAAGGCAACTCCTGGGAAGTCTACATAAAGGCAGGAAAAGTACCCACAGGACTAGATGCCATAGAGTGGGCTAAGGAAGCCGTCAGGAGGGGGGCTGGCGAACTCCTAGTAACAAGCATTGATGCAGACGGAACAAAGCAAGGCTACGATCTGGAGCTATATAGGAGACTTGCGTCAGAGGTTTCTGTACCAATAATTGCATCAGGTGGTGCAGGTGCAATGGAGCACTTTTACGAAGTTCTAAAGATTGCCGATGCTGCACTAGCTGCAAGTCTGTTTCACTTTAGAATAATCGAAATACCCAAGCTCAAGAGGTACCTCGCAGAACGTGGAGTACCTGTAAGATTAGTCTAGCACGTTATAAGTTTAGATTTCGTAAGTTCGTGAGAAGTTATTAAATACAACCCTGCTGCTGCAAGTGCCAGAATTCCAGATATTGTTGGTATACTACTTCTACACAAGTCTAAAAGAATTCCAGATACTACAGAGCCTGTAATAAATCCAAGGCTTATAAGAAAGTTTACTGTGCCTAAGATTCTATGTGCTTCCTCACCAAAGCATAATGTTACTATTTTTATACCTGTATTAAGGTAGCTCCAAGCTATTCCTATCACTGATAAGACTATTATTGTTGTTATGAATACTATAATGTGTACATGTTCAATATATGCTATTAAGAATGTGATAAACATTAGGCCACGAATGAACATGCTTTGAGAGACTCTTACAAGCACTTTCTTTAAGTTTTTCAACATAACTTCAATAGTTATGACATATGAAAGTGTTGCAAGTGCTGCACCTACAAATCTTGCAATGTATATTTCAAAGTTAGATAAGCCAAGTATTGATAGTAGAGGAGGCAGTGCTGTAAAAAATATGCTGCTTGCAAAGAAACCTAGCAAGATAGAGGAGTAGAATAGCAGCAGGAGTTTTCTATAGCTTCTATAGTCCCTGGTTTGCGATATTTTATTTTCTCTGCGTGTCACTGTGTTCAGTATCTTAATTATTGGCTTGGCGAAGAGGAGAGCAGGAAGTGCTGAGAGAGATGCCACTATGAAGGCCATGTTCAAGTTCTTGAATATGTAACAGGACACAGCTCCTACTAAGAAACCGAGGCACCAGCCGAAGTTCTGAGGTATCGTGAGTGCTATCACAATCTGCTTGAGATCATTCCTCGCATGAGTCATTGCGTAGGTCAGTGCAGGTGCAAGTGCTGAGTATAGTAGTCCAATGATGCTAAAGAGAAGCAAAATCACTACCCAAGATGTTGTACATGCGACAGATGCCCCTGCTAGCACTAATGCTAACACAGAGGCTATGAGAAAGTGCCTGTAGTAGTTATACAGTGCCCTTGGTATGAAGAGGCTCCCAATCATGGACGATATGTGAAATGCAGCATATGTCACTCCGATCACAGTTCCACTATATGCAAGCTGATGCAGCTTCAGTGATGTACCGATGAAGAAGACTGCGTATCCAATGCTTGGAAATATGAAGAACACAGCTGCAGCATTTCCAATGTAATTCCGCCCCATGGTACTGCACCACTACAGGTTGGGGATTCATGGCCTTTGTATTTGTTTTGTCACAATTATGAAATCCAGTAATCCTGACCTTTAGGCTTCGTAAGGATTAAAAACTAGACTGTACTCAAGTGCTGAGCTTCCATGGGTCTTAAGATAAACAGGCCACGCAGAGGCTCAATGGCATTCTACCCAAGGAAACGTGCCAGTGAGATTGTTGCAAAGTTCCGAACCTGGGTCGATCCCAAGCTTGGCAGACCCATGCTTCTAGGATTCGCCGCTTACAAGGCAGGCATGGCTCATGTAGTGATGATAGATGACAGGCAGACCAGCCCATTTTACGGCAAGGAAGTCGTGAGACCAGTAACGATACTCGATGCTCCACCTCTGAGAATTCTCGGATTTAGATGCTACACATTTGACCCATACAAGGTTGCCGAGCTTACAGTTGGTGAGGTGTGGGCTGAGTTACCTGAAGACGTGCTGAACAAAGTTAGGAGAAGAGTACCTACACTACCTGACAAGTTCGATCCTCAGAAGATGTGGGAGAGAATAAAGGACAAGATCGACATTATCACTGAGGTACGTGCAATATGCTGTACACAGCCCTGGCTATCTGGAATAGGTAAGAAGACTCCTGAGATATTCGAGATACCCATAGGTGGCGTAGATGACATTAAGCAGATCCTCGACTACGCATGGTCAATACTTGGAAAGGAGATAAACGTGTGGGACGTGTTCCAGGATGGATGGTATGTAGACGTCACGGCAGTCACAAAAGGTAAAGGTTTCCAGGGAGTTGTCAAGAGGTTTGGCGTAGTAATTAGACCAAGATGGCACAAGCACAGGAAAGGATGTAGAAAAGGAGGTTCAGTAGGTCCACAGGCTCCAGGACCAATGTTCACAATACCAAGAGCAGGTCAGTGCGGCTTCCACAAGAGAACCGAGTATAACAAGAGAATCCTGAAGATAGGAAAAGATGGCAAAGAAGTGACACCAGCAGGAGGATTCAAGCATTACGGCATTATTCCAGGACCGTACATAATACTTGATGGCACAGTTCCAGGACCCGTGAAGCGTCTTGTAATGATGAGATTCCCAGTTAGACCAAGACCACCAACATTGCCAACCACACCACCACAGATACTGTGGGTTAGTACTCAGCCGTTACCAACAGCCGTGTAAAAATAGTTCAATAACCTTGGAATACGGTACTTAACTTCTCATTAGAATCCTCCTAACCCTATCATTAATCGAGAAAACTTATAGATCATTGTACGAGACCGTCTAACACGAATGATGAACTCTGGCCTTGATGAATAGATGATTATCCGTTCATGAGCTGACTCTTCCATACTCTAAACAATCATTAGGATACTTCCCTAAATCTCAGGATCATACATGCAATTAAGCTCACTAGACTTATGATTAAGTATGCGATGGTCTCCATATTTATTGACAATTCCCGAAAATAGAATATTCCAAATAAGAGACCTTGAATAACTTCTAAGTACTGTAGTATAGAGAACATCACGACTATGGAAGGCTCCTCACTGAGTATTATACAAGTTGCAATGTATGGAAGAACTGTACATAATATAACCAGCCCAACTATTATCAGCATCAATAGTGTAAAGTTCGTGAAAGACTTGTACAGATATTGCAAGAGCTTTGTAGGAGAAATGTTGAGACTGTACAGTACTGAAAGTAGACCTATACCTGTCGCTATTGACATGTCTATACATGATGTGTAGATTTGCTCACTCAGGTTCGTGTGGCCTCTATTTACATGACTTATAACCCACATGTAGCCTCCCCATGTGACAGCAAACAGTATCGTTGACCATAGACCACCAAGATCGACATGTGTTAAGCATAGTGTTGTAACAATCATTAGTGTTAAGAGTGTTAGATAACCTATCTTGTATCTTGTTAGAAACTCTTCACCAGATAGTACACGAAGCAGAGATACTGTTATCACTGTAAGGCTTATGCCGATTACGTATGTTGTATAGACACCGCAGATCGATATTGATATGAAAAATGCAGGAATTGAGATACCAAATCCTAACACAGCACCAATTATTAGTACAACTATATTAGGGACGGCATACCTTCGCAATCTAAGAAATGACACTCTCATAAGATAATTCGAAGGTGATACAGATTTCTCATGTAATTGAAGCGTCAATGCAAGAATAACGAACATTAAAAATGAAATAAGATAACGTACCGACACCTGACCAGCAGGTGATAACAGGCTTTCAGCTGCCTTCACTATTATGCCAATGAATCCCCATGCAACAACGATGAGTATCGCTATCACTATCAGGACTGCTATGCTTCTCATAAAGGAGTGATGAACGTAAATGAGTAAACTCTTTAACTGTGACTGTCCTAGATAGTTAAATGGCGAGAGTTTGTGTAATTGGCAAGGTTCTAAGAGTCGAATCAGACAGACTCTCAGTCGAGGTCTACATTAGCCCCATCCACAAAACCTCTGAAATTATCATAGTGCACTTTGACAACATTGACAAAGAGACGGTTAAGGAAGGGTCTATAATTGTCATAAAGGCGAGAGTTAAAAGAAAATTCCTACTTTATGACGTAAAGACCCTGATTGCCCAAGAAATAACACCACTCACATCCCATAGAGAGGATCTATTTGAGGAATATAGGAAGCACCTCGAGAAAACAAGTACTTCGAGAAGGTTATATCTACCAATGATGTAGTGACCAAGGATTTTTGACGAGTCAAAATACAGTCTAAGAGTGCGCAAAGGAGTAAAAGACCCTCTACTTGTAATTCTCGTAATACTTCTCATAATTTTACTTGTATTAGAAAGGCCTAGTTTCGTAACACTTACCTCATTAATCAACTGGAAGACGATACTTAATTTACTAGCAATACTGCTCTCTGTCAAAGGGCTTGAATTATCTGGATTTTTAACATACGTAGCCTCTAAAATAATATCAAGTACTAGAAGTTTAAGAAAACTTGCACTAGTTTACGTATGTACCGTATTCACCTTAGCACCAGTTGTGACTAACGACATTTCACTGCTAGTGATGGTTCCGCTCCTGTCATCCATTGCTTGCACACTAGAGAGGGATCTAAGTGATCTAGCAGTGCTCTCATCAGTTGCTGCTAATGTGGGTTCAAGTTTAACACCTATTGGCAATCCACAGAATCTAATAATATTTCATCATTACCATATTCCATTTATTACATTCGTACTATACATGGCAGTACCTGTGCTAGTAATGTTTCTACTTCTCATTGCATTTACATACATTATGTGTAAAGAGGATACAATATCATTAACAATAACAAAGATCAAATCGTGTAAATACAATAGAAAACTTGCCCTGACGTCCATAATCATGTTGGCTGTTATTATACTAATTCTTGCAACACCACTTAGGCATGTCTACTGTATAGCATACATCCTCGCGGCTGTCTCCATTATAGTATTTACACTGGTTGACGTTAGAGTGTTAAGGTATTCAGACTGGAATTTACTTGCTATAATATTATTAATGTTCTTAGACTTTGGACTAATCTCACACATGTGTACAGTTGAGGCACTGATTAGAAAGTTTATGAAAAGTCCTATTGAGATATACTTCTTCTCTATTGGTCTATCTCAAATTATGAGTAATGTGCCGGCAACAGTCTTGTTAATAAACCTCGTGAACAACTATGTGCCTCTTATGTATGGTGTAAATATTGGAGGAAATGGTACAATAATTGCAAGTTTAGCAAATTTGATCGCCTATAGGACGTACTTTGGACCTAGAACGAGGAACGTTATTGTAAGATTTCATGTAGTGTCAATCGCGTACTTAGCCGTGTCTAGTATCATAGTTGCATTATTGCTATATGCCCACCCGTTCTCTTTGGTGTACCTGTGATAGCTATTTCGCTCTTACACTCTGGACATACATACTTTCCGTTTCTATACTCAAGTTTCACTTCAATTACATATGTTCCATATCTCTTTATTACAATTTTTCCACATTCTGGACAGTAAGTATTTTCAAATGGATGACCAGGAACATTACCAATATAAACATACTTAAGACCTTGCTTACGTGCATATCGTATTATTTCCTCAAGTTTCTCAATAGGTGTTGAAGCTACATCGAGGAGCACATGATCAGGATGAAAGCGAGTCACGTGAAGTGGTGTATCAGGTCCAAGATCTTTTAGTATTCTTTCGACTATTTCTTCGTAATCATCGTCATTTACGCCGGGTATCACTAGGTACGTAAGTTCTATATGTATGTTCAGTTTTTTCATTAACTTAACATTGTTCCAATATTTTTCAAAATCTGCACATAGCCATATTCTATAGGTATCCTTACCACCTTTTATATCTACATTGGCTCCATTCATACCAGCCTCATGCAATGCTTTAATTACGTCTTCTGTCATATAGCCATTTGTATTGTATGAAAGGTGTAGTGCTCGTGTTCTAGCTTTTTTGAATAAGTCTATACAAAATTCTGTCAAAAGTGTTGGCTCGTTGAAACTCACGTTTATCCCTTCGTCACCTTCAAGCTCCATCTTGGTCACGATTTCGTCAGGTGTGTAGTATTCCCCCCTGTCAAAGAATGCATACTTTGAGAGGTGCCAATTTTGACACCATGCACATGGGAATGTGCATCCCCACGTGCTTATTGTTAGGGCTGTTGAACCCGGGTAGTAGTGGAAGAAAGGCTTGATCTCCATTGGTCTCGATTCCACAGCAGTGAGGAGACCATACGTAATTGTGTAGAGCTTTCCCTCTATGTTAATCCTGACACCACACGTGCCAACCTGACCGTGATCTAGGACGCACTCTCTGTAGCATAGTCTACATTTGACCTTGTTACCTCGAAGCCGTGTGTAGAATGGTGATTCTCTGACATTTGGCAATTTGAGAAGTCTCTGAATATCCTCCTGAGAGAGGTCTCTCAAAGTTGTTCTAGTCCAGGACCATCTAGGTCTTAGCACCACTCTATTTTAACACTGTTGAACTATATTTCAATTAAGCTATTCGACATGTCTACTCCCCGTCCTGAAAAGCCAGGACTAGAGCGAGAAGTCGTGTATAGTGAAGAACATTGGCAACTACTGTGGGAAAAGCGTAGGAAAGCCCTGAGGATAATGAGGGCCCTACAAGATCTTGACCCTATAGTTCATGGATCCATAGCTAGGGGAGACGTGACTCCTGAAAGTGATGTGGATGTTGTCATTCTCAGACCGGTACCCTACTCCATAGTTAGAACTAAGCTTGAGGCTGCTGGTCTGAGGATCAGTCACGTAGAGCTTGTGATGGCTACTCCAAGAACTACTCCTAAGCTCTACATATACCTCGATCCTGAGGAAGAGCAGGTAGTTACGATACCTGTAATAAAGTTGAGTAAAGTGGAGGAAGAATTCTACAAGTTTAGTGGAATGCTTAATCTGAAAGATCTTGAAAATAATGTAAGAACATGTGGTGTTAATAAGAGACTCATGTTCATAAAACCGACCGATAGAGGTCACATTGAGTGGTGTATAATAGGTAGGGAGCATGAGGTCTGTAGCCTTCTAGGTGTTTCTATTGAAGTTGTGCAAGAGCGCGTTAAGATGCTCACAAGGAGGGCAGAGGTTGGTAGAACTGGAACATTTATGAGAATTTTATTAGATCCTGATGATGCTGTGGAGGATGTTGTAAGGAGAGAGCTTGAGAAACGTGGATTAAGGTGGGTGCTTAGACAGCTGTGAAATGTCGTATCTTAGGAAACTGCTTCTTCTACTGTCAATATACCCTGTGCTCACGATAGTGACAGGACTAATTACAGGAATGACCATTGGTAAACCACTGCAGGGACTTGTTGTAGGTGTTGAGCTGTGCTTTCTAAGTTTTCTAGGCATCATTCCTGTGCTGGGGCCCCTACTGTACCTTAACCTTATCATAATGTGGAAGCTAATTGACGCTCCATGGACAGCGACAGCTGCGATGGGGTTAATTGCTGCAATATCTTTCACAGTAATCTCAGGAAGAGCCTTGATAGACCTATTCAGGAGGGTCTCAAGGAAGGTTTAATGCTTTTACAATGCACACATTAGTACTAATTTCAATGACCTCAACATTTGAGTACGGAAGCGTAAAGATAACGTTACTAAAGCATGCAGGTTTTCTTATAGAGTACTCAGGAAGGTTCCTATACATAGACGTGTATGACATACCGACAGCGGACTTACCGAAAGCCGACTTTGTGTTTGTGACACACGAGCATTTTGATCACTGTGATCCACCAAGTATAGCAAAGATCGTGAAACCTGACACTGTTCTCGTTGGTCCCGAGGTAGCCAGGAAGTGTCTAGAGCAGTTCAGTGGAAAAGTTAAGCAAATCCTGCTTGTTAAGCCAGGTCAGGAGTACACCATCGACGGTCTCAAGGTCATTACTGTACCATCATACAACGTCAACAAGTTCCGTGCACCTGGCAAAGTATTCCACCCAAAGGAAGATGGCAGAGTAGGATACGTCATAGAGCTTGGAAACGTAAGAATATACCATGCAGGAGACACAGACGTCATCGAAGAAATGAGACAACTTGAAGGAAAAGTCGACATTGCACTACTGCCAGTAAGTGGAGTCTACGTTATGACTCCTGAAGAAGCTGCAGAGGCTGTGAAGATAATTAAGCCAAAAGTTGCGATACCAATGCACTGGGGCGTAGTTGCTGGCAGTAGAGCTGAAGCTGAGAAATTCAAGAAGCTTGTAGAAAACATTACAAATGTCGTGATTCTTGACCCAATGTTTAAATAAATAATAAAATCATTCTCAAAGATGTTACACATGCTACATATGTAACACATGTATGATAACTTCGTTACGAATACTGTATTGTCACTAGAGTAGTACTATCATTGAAATACATACATCTTTGATAGGAGAGAGTAGAAAGCTTTATACTAACAAAGATGAGACTACGTAAGGTATGCATAGAAACACACTCCTACTACTCCTATTTGCACTTGCAATAATGGGAGCAGTACTCCTCATAGCACCTGGTGTCGCACAGACGCAACTCTTCAAAACATACTTCGTTCCAGGAGTAGCATCATCTAATCCAAATATATTCACAACATATTACAAGACCTACAAGACCACAGCCACATCAACAGCAACATCATCTACAGCATCTTCAACTACATCATCGACTTCAACCACATCGTCAAGCTCTAATTCTGGGACTCCAGGAACCACATCATCATCGTCATCAAGCTCAAGTTCATCAACACCTACAAGTCCTACAAGTCTCCCAACTCCTACGAACTCAACGCCCCCAGTTTTTGAGCCGGCATGGTTATGGAATGGAAACTATGTTTACCTTAACCCAAATGCAACAGCTGTAGGAATCAAGACCTCACAACCTACTGCTACTCTAGAGGTAAATGGAACGTTAAAAATTTCAGGACCTGACAATAGGTACTTCCACTTCTTCTTCGGTGCGCTCAATGACTTTGCATTCAATGGTTCGGCACTGATAATACATCCCGCGTGGTCTGTATACAATCCAGCTGCGCTTGTTTACTTCAGCGGTAATCTAAGCGATTTTAAGGTTGGAATAGGTACAGACCATCCTGAGTACAAGCTCGACGTTGCTGGAAATATACGCGCCATCAGTAGCGCTGTGCTAGCTGATTACTTCCAGTTCACTGAAAGTGGCAAGCCAACAGCCTTCAGACTTGACTACTTCCCAAACACCATTATTGGAAACGCCATCGGTTTAGCCTACTACAATGGCAAGGCTTGGACGCCTGTCATGGCTATATCCTCCGCAGGTTACATCTATACACCTAGACTGTACATAACAGAGGAAGGGAGCAACCTGCACCCATACTGGTACTTAGACTACGTTCCAGACAATGGGAGACTCACATTCGTGTACAACAATGTGGAGAAGATGTGGCTCCTGCCAAGCGGTGACCTATACATAACAGGAAACCTACATGTAGGTACAAACTCCAGAACAGGTGCAATATATGGCCCTGACGGTACTACAAGCATAGTATTCGCGTCAGGTAGTCCATGGATAAACATAACAGGCAAACTTAAGGTTGTGCCACCAGGCACAGCTCTGACAAGGCCACCAAGTGGATGGAGAATGGGAGTATGGACATGGTATGTCTATGCAGAAGGAACAATAGCAGTAGGAAGAAACGGTAATGTAATAGCAGCACTTGTAAAAACACAGGATGGGCAAGGTGCAATATATCTAAACAACACAATCAATGGAGCATGGGCAAGAATAAGCAGATGGACAAACAGACTTGAAATACTGTCAAGTGACGCAATAGAGTTCGCAATCGGATCCGTAGGAAATGACATAATACACATAGACAACACAGGAATGTACACGAAGGTACCAATATATGTTGAAGATACTCTCAAGATCTCAGGGCCTAATGGCAGATACTTCCACTTCTTCTTCGGCACATTAAACGATTTTGCGTTTAACGGTCCAGCATTAATAATACATCCTGCATGGTCTGTATACACTCCAAGTGCACTCATATACATCAGCGGCGATGTAAACAACTTCAGAGTTGGAATAGGAACAGACCATCCTGAATACAAACTCGACGTCGCCGGAGACATACGCGCCACAGGAAACCTATATGTAGGACGTGACGTACATACAAATGGAGTAATCTACGGTGCAAACGGATTCCCAGTGCCGCCAATCGTAATAACACCAGACACAGCCAACAAAATACTGGGCATCGGTATAGTACAGAAATATGGCGGTCGCTCATCTGAAAAAGACTATATAGTAGTGCCTGTGTATAATAACACGGGCAACAAGCCGGTTTATGTAGTATTTACGGTAGAAGCGTATAGCTACGACTTAGATAGCAATGTATGGCATACTCTTAACGGAATCGGATTTTATGTCACTTGTAATGGAAAGAAAGTATATGAAAAACGAGCTTATATTGGTGGCGTCCATGTAATATTTGGACCATTTGTAATACTACTACCTCCACAGTGTAAACTATATGCATACGCTTCCTTCGACATAGAAAATGATTGGAATCTTGTATCTGTGTCTTACTATGTTGTTAAGGCTACGCAGTAAGTATATCTGATATGAAACAATCTTTCGATCATACTATGAGTAAGGTCTTTAGATTTGTTTTTCTGTTTCTTTTCTGTGTTTTAGTTATTTGTGCTATGTCTGTAATTCATGCTGAATGTAGTATTGTTCTATATAAACATAGGTCGAGTATTGTCGGGTTTGTACTTATGTGTAATAATTTACCTATTGTAGTTTTTACACCAGGTGTGAAGGTAGTGTACTGGTCGGGAATGTTCTACGCATTACATACTGTAACTTTTCTGTTATCAAACTCTTCGGATGTGAAGACAATTGATAATGCTTTATTACTATCTATAAATGAGTCAAATGTTGTTGGTAGTGTAGTTTTAAGGCCTGTTATGAGAAGGCTTCCAAGAGGTTATATTGTTTATTTGTATTATCATGTATATGTATTATCAAGGTACAATAATAGTGTGAGTGTACAATTCTTTCCTTTTATTGCTTATTTTCTCGGTAATTACACATTGACTGCGAATACTACACGTGGCATGGTATTGTGTCAGAGTCGGCATTGTAAATCACTGTCTCTTAATGGGATTAATGCTGCAGGTTTTGTAGTATATTGGCCTCGTATAAATGTGACACTAGTAGTTCCCGTGCAACTTCAAGATCTCAGTCTTACATGTAAGCATGGCATTTGCATTGCAGAAGTCCTTGGAGCACAAACGGTGTCTCCATTTTCTAGAGGCGTGAGAAATTTAGTTCTGTCCGCTTCAGGTGTTGTATATATGTTTATTGCATTTAATGTGTCTAGAAAGTTGTTAGTTCATTTTTCTGAGTTTCCAAGATCTACGATAGTTTACTTAGAGACCAGTCCTGTAAGAGTTATGGAGATTGTGAAAGTTGTGCATAGCGGTGATTTGCATTACCTATTTGCTGGCATAATTATTGGAGTGTCTATCTCTGTTTTAGTGTATGTCTGCCTTTTGAGAAGGAGAGTTAGGAAATAGGTTTGGTAGTATACCTGTGTTACATGTGTATTCATTGTATTTTCGGTATGTGTATTTATAAAACATTGTCTAAAGTGTTAATATTTCGATGAAGACAAGTCTACTAGTTGCGTGTATAGTACTTGCTGTAGTCATCGGAGTTGCTATGTTGCTTCTGCCTGGATATGCTGCAACTGCAGGAAAGACATACTACGTGCCTGGCTATGCAACTGGCACTAACTCTGGAGGAAGTTCCTCAACTGTAACATCGTCTGGTACATACTTTCAGACACAGCAGCTCCTGAAGCAGGTAAATGTCATTGTTCCACAGGCAGTCACTGTCCTCGTTTATGCACCTTATGGAGATTACTGGGTGAGTTTCACGAACGCCTCAATGGCTGCGCTGCCAGCATATGCTGGTGGTGTAGCATTGGGTGGATTCAAGATCGTTAGAAACAGCACAAGTGTAGGTAAGATAATTTTAAGAGTGAACCTTGAGAATACTAAAGAGCTGAGCGAGTTCTTCGATTACATAAACGTGTACCTGTACTACGTTGTAGTTGATCCAAAGACTGATGTTCCACAGTATGTTGTAGTCAAAGCTAAGCTAAGTCTCGACTCTCCAACAGCACTAATAGAGCTCACAGATAGCGACTTCAAGAACGTGTGTGTAGGATATCTCAGTGGATCAAAGTGTCCTGTAGACGCATCGGAAAAGACACTGTTTATGTTCATCACAGCATCATATGGAGTAAAGCCTAATGTAACGGTAACACAGGTGCCTATTGATTTAAGAATAGATGTGATAGGAGCATATCCGGGATAGTTCGATACTCTAGAGTAGCTTCTTTGTAAAATCCTTTTCACGTACTTTCTCTTTATATTAGTATTGTTGTAAACAATATCTAAACTCTATTTCATGTATGTTACATTTGTTACACATGTAACATTAAGTATACGTTCATTATTCATAATATTCTTTTAGCTAAGCTACATTTATTGACTCGAGGCTACTTATGAGGACTCTAGCACGATTATTTTCATTACTTAGGAAAGGAAGAAAGAAAGTTACACTACTTTCTCCTGATGACTTTAGACAAAGAGAGCCTCAGACTAGTGTCGTGAAGCCACTAAGATTGGTATGGTTTCTGCAGGAACTGCCATTTCATGAGATTGATGCTGAGCAGGTTGATGATCCTCCTTTTGCAGACCTTTCAGGAGTTAGGCATGTGTTGTTGAGTCTTGTATCTGCCATATATGAGAAGGAGGGGAAAGCTGTAATCGTTCTTGGTGAGCCAGGAGGAGGAAAGACGACATTTGTTAAGAAGCTTATAAAGATGTTAAATGAGTATAAAGCATATTCAAGGACTGTCTATGTAAATGTCCGTGATGTGGGGACATACACCTGTAGAATACTTGTTAAACTCATTGATGAACTTAGCGATGAAGTTATTGAAATAGTTGAAGCATCTGAAGTAAGGCTATGTAAGCTCATCGCAATGTTAAACGACAAGATAACACAGCTGGTAAATAGTCATAAGTCTGTTCTAATAGTAATAGATAACTACGATGAGCTTCTTATACATGATTATGAAAATGCAATAACACTAATTAGACAACTTGCTGCTCTTCCAATGTACCTTAAGAAGGTTAGTACAGTAGTAACGATGACTGTCAGTAATTATCTTAGACTATTGAAGAGAGAAGATTTTGAAGTCATTACAAAATCGTTCGATATAATCGATCTTAGAGACTACATGGTTAGATCTGTCGATGATCTTAAGAAGCTAATATATGCACATCTAGAGAGACATAGAATTAAAAATGTTGAAGATCCTGAACTTTCTAAGAGCATTGTAAATATCTTGAATAAGAATCCGATACATCCGTTTACTCACGAAGCTGTCCAGCTACTATACATGTTCTACGGTTCTAGAATGCCTCGTGAATACGTTATTGTATTGCGTGATGTTATGGAGTCTGCTGCAAAGGCCCGCTGTACAGTTATTGACGGTAAATTTATGATAGGCTACTTGAAGACAGATCTACCGAAGGTAACGTTGCTGAAGCAGGGCCTTAGTCAGGGAATGCTACTTGGCGGTCTTATGGGACTTGGAATTGCCTTCTTTGTGCTAGGCATACTGGCAGGACGTTACATGCTCTCAGCATATGGAATCTTGCTTGCGGTCGTTGGCTTCCTAATATACTACAATGCTCAGCATGGCAAATTCTGATTAACTCTACACAACTATTCTCTGTCCACTTCTCCTGTTCTCGATTATTAGCCATAGGAACATTATACAGAGCACAGCGAGGCCAGCAATGACTGCATGACCCTGTGGAGATGCTAAGATTAGGCCCAACTTTCCGAGACTTGCAACTTTGTGTACTATGCCAAGCACATAGTTTTCAGGTACATACCAGGGATCTGTTACGGGATTATTGTCTCCCTTAGTTATTAGATATGTAACATTTCCGTATCTAATTATATTCACAACTCTATGTATGACT
>CAYPXK010000107.1:0-18667 GCA_964414695.1 uncultured Thermoproteaceae archaeon
CACAGCACTCATAGAGGCAGGAAAAGCAATAATGGAACAGCTCGGAGCAGACATCTGTCACATAGTGTCAGACGAGATAAATGCAATATTCATAAAATACCTACCATACGGAGGCAGAGTGTTCAAAATAATAAGCATAACAGCAGGAATAGCATCATCAAAAATAACAAAAATACTAAACAAAGAACTATACTTCGACTCAAGAATAATAAAAATAGAAACAACAACAGACATAATAAAATATATCCTATACAGAGCAAGAGTCGGACTAAACAATTACCTATCAAGCATAGCAGCAAGAAAAAGAATATACAAAAAAGGATACACACCAAACATAGACGAACTAATCTGCGACCTAAAACAATACACAAAAGAAAAACCATGGAAAATGTACGGAACAATCATATACAAAAAGAAAATAACAAAAACAGCAACAAACAAACTAACAGGACAACAAGTACAAATACAAAGAACAACAATACAAATCACAGACCTAACAACAGAAACAATACAAGAACTAACAAAAATAATACAACAAACACAGCAGAACAGAACAGAACCGCCCTGTTACCAAAAATCAGCAACACCCTCAACAAGTCATCGCCCAGAGACTAATTCCTCATAATCAGGAGCAGCCAATTCAGGAACATGCAGGACCGACCCGTTACCAATTTTCAGTAACACCCCCAACTAACCAACATACACATACCCCTAGAATACCTGAAATAATTAAAAACCTTCAGGATTAACGTTCAGGAACATTGCCTGCCTCAAGCCCTCTTCCCTGATGCGGAGCGTTACCAAAAATTGGAAACGCCCCCAGCCAAATACCCCTCTAAATGTACAAAATTAGTATAAAAACTCCCACTTCTACACATGTACAGTATTATGAAATTGTAATGAAGTTCTTGGAGTTCTTGCTTGTTCGGGGGATGTTTCTAAATTTTGGTAACGGCCTCGCAAAAATAAAAGAAGAACCTGTCCCGTGGCTTTTCCTATCCTGATGAGGAGCTGCGTGTCTTGTCTCAGCATGTTGTGTGGGGTATGTGTGTCCCATGTGTGGGTGTGATGTTGTTCTTTGTTAGGGTGGCTCGTCTTCCTGTTTTTCTTCCTCTTCATTGTTGTTGTCATCGTCCTGTTGTGGTGTCTCGCTTGGGTTGTCGTAGTCTCCTCCTGTGGCTGTCAGGATTTCCCATCCTAGGTCTGTGAGTGTGTTGTATTTGCACATTATTTTCTCATTATGTGGATGAGGTGCCTCATACCTGTAGACTAGCCCAAGCTTCTCACACAGTTTGAGGGTCTCATGTCCATATCCCCACGTCCTGAGCAGATTAAGTAGCTCACGGGTGTATGGTGCTCTCCTGTACTTGCTGATGAAGTCCCTGATCGTCTTCAACACACGTAGAATCATGCAGCTCCTCTTCCTGAATGTCTGAAACCAATATCCTACGCCAATGACGTTGAATATGCCAAACATAGATGCCTAGGAGACGTAGACGTACTTTAAAAGCTTTTCCTCAGAAGGAAAATAAGAATAGAAGACCAACACTTTCGGAGTACCTCGACTTAGAGTCCTAGAAGACTAACTTTCCCATCAAGAATCAGCATAGGACATATAGCGCTGATGGACTAATGAAGAACAGTATGAAAACAAGAAAAATTATAATAGCAGTAATCTCAGCTCTAATACTAATATCAGCAATTACAATTCTCACAATAGCGTTAATTAACTCGTATAAAACAGCTGAAGTACGTACAACATACAGTCGCTATCCAAAGTACATAACCTTCACAAGTGTTAAAATAAGCGAAAGTCCGAGTATATTAATAATTAAGGTACCAAATAGAACTAAAAAGTTCGAAATGTATATAACGTGTCTAGGCTGCACACTGCTGTTATGTAAATATTTGAAGATTAATCTATCTCAAAAAGCTAAAATGTTCTTAAATAATTTAGCAAAGAGGGAAGCACTAGTAGTATTATCTCTAGGAAGAAAGAGAATTTACGCTGCCAAGGACTGTGAGCAGTTCACTAGACTATATCTGACGCACAGGAATGTGTCAAGTACGTTAATGTTTTTCATAGTTAAGGGAAAAGGCGTAATTTCTGTAAGGTATGTAAATACTTCACTATCACTATCTAGAGCATATACAGGATCAAGGGCATATCTTGATCATGTGTTCATATGGTTAAAATTTGTAAATGTGTCAAGTAGAGTACCTGAAATTGGTAATAGAACGTTAGCAGCATACTACATCAAGCTCAGGTTCAGTATTCCACAAGGCTGTGAACTTCATATTGAGGAAATACAAGTATCACTAGCAGCATCTGCAGAGGTGTATGAATTTCCTGAAGGAGGTGGCTATCTGGCAGTCTCAAGACCTATGCTGCATGTTATTACGTCTTCTATCACTTTATCATATGCAAATAACGTGCTCACTCTAAAAGGTCTCTCAGACTCTGTTGATATTGACCTACTGAAGTTCCTAAACTTTGGCTATGTCATTCTAACTGTTGACTTTGTGGCAGATTTAAAATGTGGCAATAGTGTAAACTACACAAGTTTCGCCTTTACGAGATTACTGAAGGTGCACAAGGCAGGGCAGAGCTTCTGGATGTGGAGTTAATTTAAATCTTCTGCAGTAGTGTAATATAGTTTTCGAATCTTTTTCTAATGTATCTTCCATATACGACTATTTTTATTCTATGTGTAGCTTCATCAACTTCCTCTATAAGTTCCTTATCTGTGTACAGGTGGTATACGCGGTATATTTTCTTGTTTAATCTCCATGACCATGGTATTAGGACTATCTCGCCCTTATCTATGTAATCTCTCAAGTTTTTTATAACAGACCTTGACCATACTGTTATAAGTGCTTGACCACCCTTTTTGAGCACTCTAACAATTTCCTTTATTGCTCTTATTCTCTCTTCACGAGCTGCAACGTGGTGTAAAGTTGCTATACATGTAACTACTCTAAATGAGCTGTCTCTAAAGGGTAGGCGCGTTAAGTCTCCTGCGACAGTATCAACGTCTATTATTTGTCTAAGTTTTTTAAGCATGTTTATTGTGATGTCTAGTCCAACGTAGTTCTGTTTTGATATTTTTGCTATGTATACTGCATTTGCACCACATCCACACCCTGCGTCGAGGACTGGACCCTGCGAGTGTTCTATTAGTGTTAGAATTTCTTTCCAAGGTTCTTGTCTAGATTCTGTGAATACTTTAGCAATTTCTTCAAATGCTTCCTTCACTTCTTTTAGATTCTGCATAGTCGAGTAGCCACTTTATTTTTGTTATATCAAGCTGTTTTCCTGTTCTGAATAGTGTAATTATGTTCCATAGCATGAGTGCTGCAAGTATGTGTTTGCATATTTTCTTTCGTAATGTATTTGCTTCACATGTGCATTTTGAGCCGTATATTCCAACCATTGTGTAGTAGTGGACATTTGGCCTTGTCTCAGATGGCAGCTTTATCCTGAGGCCAACTACCTCTCCGTTGTCTATCTTGATGTCTAGGATCTCTGCAAGTCTCGCAAGGTTGAGTGCGTCTAGCACTTTCTCAAGTCTTATATTCAGGATCTCTGCAAGCTGTCTAGCGAACTCTCTTATTCCTCTTCCAAGCTCTTCCACAGTCTCCATTACGTCTCTGTCTGCCACTGTCCTTGCCCAAAGTTTCGGTCTACACTATTTAAGTCCTCTTCCAAAGCCCGTCACATTAAGATACCCATCATACGTCACTGCACGATAATGGAGATTGTCTTAACGAGCGACGTTCCACACTACTTCAAGTGCACACAGTGTGGGCTCTGCTGTAAGGGAAGCGTCGAGCTGACGGAGAAGGAGTATGAGAAGATTGTTGAGCATGCTAGGAGACTTGGCCTGCGTGTACCTATCGAGATTAGGGATTACGTCTTTCAGACTAAGATAATTATGAGACCTGTAGAGGATGAGAAAGGCGAGAGATGGTGCATATTTTTGACAAAGAACGATAACAGGAGAGTATGCTCCATATATCCTGATAGACCAAGCTTCTGTAGACTCTACCCACTCTACATTGGCGTATCTAAAGATCTCGACAAGGTGTATGTCGATGTTGTTCATTGTCCAGAGGTTCGCCATGTTCCTGATGGAGAGCGTGAGCCTCTTGACGTGAGTAATGTCTCTAAGATAGTTCATGAGATAATTAGTGAGAATCCGGCTGTCCTGAACATAGTTCCTGATCTTGATAGACACTGCATTGTTCTAGATCTTGGTGATAGAGTGGCAGCATGTAAACTATATCATAAATATATGATTGAATGTACAATGTTTAGAAGAATCCTCAGCTATGTTAGACCTGACGTAACATGGCTTGAATTAATGAAGATTCTACTTAGTGTACAGTCTAAGCTACGTGACCTATCTTCAAGTTTCATGTTTAGAAATGAGTTACCTACCTTAAATGAGCTTGAGAAACAGGTCGAGTCTGCTGTTCAGGAAGGTGTTGAGGATGTTTCTAAAATTAATGATGGTGAGGTAATCCAGCAGGCAAGGCTAATACTTCAGGACGTTGGTGTACGCATTGATGAGTCACTGTACTATGTGTATGATGTTGTTAATCTCAAGAGTAAGCTGTTTCGACTTGATGACTCTGACTTTAGGACGTGTATAGGTGACATGTACATGTACGTTAGGGAGCTCTTCCATAGGTTTCCTGTATTTCATCAGCTTCATTTTCTGCCACTTGAGATGGTTCTAACTCATGGGTACTTGCCACTTGTTGTGATGACAATGTTGTACACCTGCTCGCTCAAGAGTCAAGATGTGTGGTGTAGAATGGCTAATGTGGATATGAGTGCGTTACCTTACGTATTTAAATACGTCAGCACTCTTGTTCGACTTACGTACGCGTCTAGACTTCGTGAGCAGTGGCAGGCACTTCCTGAAGGCTAGGTATAGGTCCTCTATGAGTCCAACCCAGTCGAACACTGGTCCCTCTAGGTATCTTCTTGCCTTTCTTATGTCGAGTCTACAAGCTATCATACATCTTGGACATAGCAGCTCGATGTAGCGCCTAGTCTCTCTAAGTACTAGCCTGTCGCCACATATTGGGCATCGCTTGTCTATTCTCACCATCGTGTATAAGTACCCGTATACGGGTTTATACTACCTGCTCTTATTATTAGCTAATGGTGACACCGAAAGTTTTACTCAACCTCGGACAAGATATTGAGAAGCTCCCTCAGCACTGCATCATCATACGTCACAACTAGGCTGAACCTAGGCAAGTCAAGTATCTTATACTCACCGAGGTCTCGACCCTTTAGGTCAACCATGTGTGCGTTCAGTACCTTAGCCATCACGTATGCACCTGCAATATCGACTACGCGTAGTTTACCTCGTATATCTATGAAGGCTGTGAACTTTCTTAACAGAGTCTGCGTGATTTCGACGCTTGCAGAGCCAAATATCCTGACTTTGAGGTCAGGGAACTTGTTCCAGAATTTCTGTAAGAACTTTAGCATTTTTTCAATATCTCTAGGCTCGAGATATAGTACAAATGTGGGCTTCTCATGGGGAAACTCCGTGAATTTAATGTCTTGACCTTCTATTTTGAATGTTCCTGTAGATACATCAGATATGTACATGACATTCTGTGGAACATAGTTTACCACACTAACCTTGAGGTCACTCAGCTTAACGTCAGGCCTGTACTCCCCCGCAGCTATTGACACGCTGTAGAATGGGAGGTTCGAGACGTAGTTTGCTGAGCCATCGAGAGGGTCGAGGACTATCACATATTTAGGATCTTCGCCTATTTTTACGAGTCCATGTTCTTCACATACTAGTAGACAGGGAACGTCCAGCTCTTTCAGCCGTGTAATTATCCTGTTCTCCACCTCGAGGTCTATTGCACGTGTTACATCGCCCTGTGTCTCACCGACAATCTTCAACATCGATGTGTCAAGCCTATGTCTACGTAGTACTTCTCCTGCCTGTTGTGCAAGGTCAATTACGAGGTCTAGTAATTTCATCCCGTTTCACTGCCTGAAGACATGTTTTAACTATCAAAATCATGTAGGAGAACCGTTAATTCTACGTAATGCAATTACTGTAGCAAGGTTTTAATGCGAACACAGACGCTTGGCAGAGCACGCTGTCCAAGATGTGGAAAGTCTGGAGCTGTCATTATCAAGACCATAGGTGACAGACACTACGTCTATCTTAGACATGGAAGGAAGTGGTGCTACATTGGCCCTATTGATCGTGAAGATGTATGGAAGTTCCTGAAGTCAAGCCTGGACGAGGAGGCCATTAGGCAGCTTACGCCCCTCATGAAGAAGCATAGCATAGTCTCGGTCTTCGCTAGCCGCATAGTTACGATCTGTCTAATAGTCTCAATTGTCCTAGCCGCTTCAGGACTCTATCTGATACATCTTGCGTTTCCCTCATCGACATCTGTGCTACATGAAGGCACGGGAGGCAGGGGTCTGCTAATTGGTAGATGTCACATAGTTGATCATCACCTGAGATGCACACTAAAGTTAGGGTCAACTACGCGGACGCTTCTAGTTACTCTCTTTCCGAACATGTCTAACGTACCTGGAATCAGTCCCAGCTTAGTGAAGACAAGGCTAATTAATGTACAGAACAGGTCATCTAGCCAGAGTGAGGTCAAGGTTAAGAACGTATCAAGTAGCGCTAGGCTCACTAGCACTGGCAGTGCCAATGTTGGCAATAGCAGTGTCAGTGGCGCTAGCCCCAGGATGGGACATCACAACATGCGCACTGAGCGACCTAGGGAATCCACTGTACATGCCGAAAACGGCACCGATATTCAACAGTGGCCTAGCGCTAGGAGGAACATTATTAGCACTATACTGCACATGGAGATTAAGATCAACAAGACTGCCAAGAGAGCTCTCAATAAGCTTAGTAATATTGTTAATAGCATCAATATTTCAAATATTGGTGGGCATCATAAACGAGTCCTTTGGAGTACTTCACTTTACAGTATCAGCAGCACTATTCATAACATATGCAGCATTCGTGGTGTACATCCTGAAGAGAAGACGCGACCCGATACTAGCCATGGGCCTCGCATTGAGCATTGGACTATGGTTAGGCCACTTCCTGTTGAAGATACCTCTAGGAGCAGCGATACCAGAGACAGTGTCAATCCTATTCACAGCATACTGCTACATAAGGTACATACTGCTGAGAACATATTAGGAAAAGTTAGGAAATTCATAAACTCCATAAAGAAAACAACGAGAACATTTATAGACAATATGCTAAACATGACTCATAGAAAGTGGTAACATGAAGATTAAAGACATAGACAAAATTCTTGAGAACATAAAGGATATTCTTAAAAGGATAGAGCTTGAACCTGACGATGGTACTCTACTCATATATATTGGAATAGTAAAAGAAGTAAACAACAATAGAAAAGTAAACAAGTTACTAGTACTCAAGAGTGAAAACTTTGAAAATGTTAAGAGAACACTTGAAAGTAAGAGGACATACTGTATAATTAACGAGGGAGAACATGTGCCAGGTTCGTGTATAATGTTAGTTTTTACAATTGGAAAAACACGTCATGAAGCTATTGAGAAACTTCGTGAAAGTGTTGACCTTGTGAAAAAGAATTTACTAAAAGTTGAGGAGTATGTAGAGTAGATGTATGGCTCAGGCAGCCAGCCTCATCATTGTGATTAAGCCGACATGATCAGGGGGCTCCTAATTCATCATCGCCTCTCCTGAATTTTACATAACTTTCAGCGGTTCAGAGTTCTAAAAGCTTCTTCACGTACGCTATTACCGCTGTGGCTATCCTGTTTATGTCACCCTCTTTGTTGAACACTAGCACATTTTCAATATTCTTAAAGTGTCTCTCCTTGTCAACGTCCGTTAACACTATTACAAAGTCTCTACATTTCTTGACTTCCTCTACCTGTGGATTTTCCATAATTCTAACCCTCAGCGTTCCATGGGGGAGGGTCTTATGAATTAGGATGCTTTTATCATATTTTTCAACAGTTGCATCTCTGGAAATTTTACACAATATCTCATGTATTGCGTCTATTATAGATTCTTTATGCAATTCAACTGCATACAGATCTATCAAATTCTGTGTCTCTAAGTATTTACGTGCAAAATCACTAAGTACATATGCCGAGAATGTCAGATATACATCATATCCAAACAGTGCAATGTTACTAATAAGCATGTACTTTTCTAATAATCTCAAATTTTGTACATTTATTACATCTTTCATAAATTCTCCTTCCCAGATTGCTACACTTCCTGCAGCTGTCTGATCGTGTATAACATACTCTCTTCTCTTGATCTTGTCAAGCATTGTCAGTATCATGCTTCTCCAGGGAGCGGGAATTTCATCTATCTTCAGATATGTCGGCATTGTCTTTAGTAGAAACTCTCTTTCGCTTACTTCGTACTGTTCTATGAGTCTGTTTCTATGTTCAGGATCTTGCAGTGCTGGAAACTTTTTAAATAATTCAACAATTTTCTCTAGACACCAGTTGTATACGTTTCCTGCATCATCTCCAAACAGTCTGTAGTATACCTGTTTCATCAGTATGTACTCTAAGTCTCTCTCAGGCGTTGCAATGCCATATGAAGGCACTATGAATCTAAGTTGTAGAAGTGTTGCATATAGTCCAACTCTGTAGTTTGCATTAACTTGCCTTACCTCTTCCTGAAGTACCTTGAGCGGATCCATAGTGACAGATTATCAGTTAATTACACGTTTAGTATTTAACATTCGGTGAAGGCACGTAGACGATGAGTGCTGATCTCGATCTGCTAGTATTCAGAAACATACATCAGCTCAGTAAGTACCTTGACGAGAAGATAATGGAAATTGAGAGAAAGCTTGGTGAGGTTAGTGCACTTCTTGAGAATGTGAAAGCTAAGCGTGCTAGATATGAGAGAATTAGGAAAATGATTGAGGAGATATCTGGTGCAGGTTCTGGTGCTGCATTATCAACAACTTTGAATATATCAGGTCTCAGAGTTATTATTGATCCTAAACCAATTGAGGAGTATGAAATTCTTGAGAATGTGTATAAGGCACTTTCAGATAAGTTGAATGTTTTAAAGAAAATTAGAGAAGTTGTCGTTAATTATTTAGAGAAGTACCTTGATGAAGAAGCTCTAAATGTTATTGTTGAAATGAGAGCTGACATACCTGTGAGAATTCTGATAAAGACCTAGCTGAACGGTAACTTTTTTACACAACTTTACGTTAGGCATGTTTTAAATGTCTATAATAGCCACAGTAGTACTCTTCATCCTGCTTGGTCTAATCCTCATACTTCCTGCAACTGTTCGCATAGTTGAGGAGAATCTTGAGTTCTTTCTATTCTGCGTAGGTCTCGCTGCCGGTGCTGTGACAGGTGTCATATGGAGACCAGAGGTGTGGATTGAGGCTCTCCGTGAGCCAATTATGATTCATGGTGTTCCCATAGGAATTTTCCAGGTGGTGCTCATTGCTGGTCTTATTGCGTACTTTCTACGTCATCGCTTTGAGATTCTTATCCTGAAGATAATGAAGTCGAGACATGCCTATCTGCTTCTTGGTCTTCTCACGTTTATTCTAGGAATGTTGTCTAGTGTGATATCTGTCATTGTTGCTTCTGTGCTCTTGTCTGAGGTTGCTCTTCTTCTTCGAATTGAGAGGAAGTACAAGGTCCTGTACTGCATATATTCCTGTTACGCACTTGGAGTTGGTGCAGTACTGACACCTGTAGGTGAGCCATTAGCAACGATAATAGTGTCCAAGCTCAAGACAGCACCATACTACACAGGTCCCGGCTTTCTATTCAGCAACTTCTGGTACATCGCTATTCCACTTGTCGTACTGTTCAGCGTGCTCTCTGCCTATGTGATAAAGAAGGGACACGCGTCTGCACCTGAGCGTCCTGTAGAGATTGAGCTTGAGACACTTCGCGATGTTGTGATTCGTGCCTTGAGAGTCTACATATTCATAGTGGCGCTTGTCATACTTGGCACAAGCTACAGTATCCTAGCTGAGGCGTACTTCAGAAACTTGCCACCTGACATAATGTACCTAATAGGCTCAATCTCGGCCATTGTTGACAATGCGACCCTGGCAGCAGCAATGTTGGCTCCTCACATGCCTCTTCCTGATGTTGTGTTCTTCGTGACCTCCACAATAATTGCAGGTGGCTTCCTCGTTCCTGGAAATATACCTAACATAATTGTTGCATCGCGCATAAAGATCAGGTTCAGAGAGTGGGCCATTCATGCACTCAAGGTTGGCATACCTGTGTTCTTCATAGCTTACGCAATACTGAAACTACATCTATATGTTCTGAAGCTACATCACTTACTCATGGTATGAGCCTAAGAGAGATTGTTGAGAAAGGACGTAAATTACTCATAGGTGTCGTTCATCTGCCTCCTCTCCCCGGCTCACCTCGATGGAATGGTCAAGACTTGGAGAGCATCGTAGATTTTGCTGTTAGGAATGCTCAGAGAATTGAACAAGGCGGTGGCGATGGTGTTATTATCGAGAATTTCAATGATAATCCCTTCCCACGTGATGATGTTCCTGATGAGACTCTCGTATCTATGGCAATCATCGTTCGAGAGGTTGTAAAGGCCGTGTCTATACCGGTTGGTGTTAACCTCCTGAGAAGTGCCTGTAGAGAGGCCACAATTGTTGCTGCATTGTGTGGTGGCAAATTTGTTAGATGCAATGCCTACTGTGAGACAATATCCTGTCCTGAAGGTATTATACAGCCACAGGCACGTGATGTCATTGAAGTTCAGCGGATGCTAGGTAGGAAAATTGAGGTTTTAGCAGACGTCTACGTTAAACATGCGTCACCTCTTCACACAATGTCTCTACGTGACGTTGTCGAGAATTGTGTTGAGAGATGCTTAGCAGACTTCATAGTTGTGACAGGAAGAAAGACAGGTGAGGCACCTGACCCAGAGTTTGTTCATCAGGTAGTGTCAGTATCGAAGGCTCCTGTGCTTGTTGGCTCTGGGACATGTCCTGAAAATGTTAGATTGTTCAAGAATGTGGCAGGTATCATAGTTGGAACCTACATTAAGGACTCTAATGGCGAGATCTCGATTGAGAAGGTCAGGAGGATGAGAACTACTCTAGATACTGCATAAAGACTCTCTTAGCACTTCTACATGTAGCACGTATGAAGATTGTTCTACTTATTGGATATGGTGGAAGGCCGGTAGACACTATAAGAGAGGTTTCACAGGAAATATCTAACAAATTCAATGTAGTCTTCAAGACGTACTTCATGAATGAGGTGAATCTCGAGGATCGGTGGAGAATAATTGAAAAAGATATTAAGGAGTCGCGGCTGATTTTCATATATTCTTATGATGTTCCTGATAGGTTATGTAAACTTCTTGAGAATGAGAACAGAGAGAAGATAATAATATCGATAGATCCTTACACAATGAACTTGTCTAATGTTGATTTTGAAATTGTTAAGAAAGCTCGAGAATACTTCATAAAGGGTGGAGTTGAGAACTATAGGAGGTTACTTAAGTTTCTATTGAAGTTGTGTGGATTTAATGTAGATGTTGAAGAGCCTGTAGATGTTCCTTGGGATGGTATTTATCATCCTGATTATGGGCTTTTTACAGATCTTAAGAGTTATTTAGATGTGTATAAGTTTGCTAATAGGCCACTTGTTGGTATTTTATTCTATAGAAGTTACTGGCTGTTTAATGATCTTGAACCTATTGTTAAGCTTGTACATGCGCTCGAGGATGAGAGACTTGGTGTTGTTCCTGTATTTACCTATGGTCATAGGGATTCTATAGTGTGTACTCCTTCTAAGGCTGATACTTGTCGTAAATTCTTTTTCTCGGATGGTAAGTGTGTGATAGATTTTTTAATTGATTTTACAAGCTTCTTCTTTCTGCAGCATCCATTTTCATGCGATAAGTATGAGCAGTGTCTTGAGGAGAACGTGTTGAAGATCCTGAATGTTCCTGTCATGAGGCCCATATTGATGTGGTACAGGTCTGTCGAGGAGTGGCTTCAGTCTGAGCAAGGTGTGGACTATCTGACGCAGGTGTATCAGGTCATTATGCCTGAAGTTGATGGTCTTGTTGAGCCTATCGTGTTGGCAGGTGCTAGACGTGACGAGACTGGCATTATCAGGAAAGTTGAGGCTGTTGATGAGCATGTGAGGTACATTGCTCGAAGAGTCAGGAAGTGGGTTGCCCTGCGTAGAAAGCCTCGTCATGAGGTTAAAATTGCAATTGTTCTACATAATCCGCCCTGTAAGGGACTTGAAGCGAATGTTGCTGTTGGACTTGGGCTGGACGTCCTTGAGAGTGTTGTACATGTTCTACGTAGGTTAAGAGAGCTGGGGTACCGTGTCGAGAATATTCCTGAGAGTGGTAGAGAACTTGCTAAGCTCATTCTTGAGCGTCGTGCAATAAGTGAGTTCAGGTGGACATCTGTCGAGGATATCGTCAGGAGAGGCGGAGCACTGGATTTTGTAGATGCTGAGACTTACATGTCCTGGTTCAATGAGCTTCCTGAACCTGTTAAAGAGAAGACGATCAAAGACTGGGGTCACCCACTTGATGTGCTATCAGGCAAGGTTAGGAAGGAGCTTGTTGGAATGGTGTATGAGGGCAAGTTCGTTGTTCCTGGCCTCAGGTTTGGGAACGTCGTTGTCTTACCACAGCCAAAGTTTGGCTGTGCTGGTCCCAGATGTGATGGCAAGGTCTGTAGAATACTACATGATCCCACGATCACGCCTCCACATCAGTGGCTTGCAGTTTACAGATGGATCACTAGGAAGTTTGGTGCAGACGTTATCATACACTTTGGAACACATGGATACCTGGAGTTCAGGCCAGGCAAGGGAGTTGGCTTATCGTGGATGTGTTGGCCTGAGATCAGCATTGACGATGCTCCACACCTCTACGTCTACGTTGTGTCTAACCCAATGGAGGGAGTCATAGCAAAGAGGAGAAGCTACGCGGTTCTGATCGATCACATGTATCCACCCATGTCTCTTCCTGAGGAGCTCGAAGAGCTTGAGGAGCTTCTTACACAGTACTCACGTGCACGTGGTCTTGGTGAACATTCACGTGCATCGGCTATCTTTGAGAAGATTCTGGAGACTGCGAAGAAGCTTAACATTACTCTAAGTGAGACTGAGCCAGAGAAGGTTGTTGAGGAGCTTCACAGGTACCTTGACATGGTCAAGAATACGCAGATAAACCTTGGTCTCCACGTGTTCGGTAAGGCACCTGACGTTGAGAGGGCCGTGGAGTACGCTGTCACGGTTCTACATAAGGATAGTCCAAGAGCACCGTCCATCATTAGGACAATCGTCGAGCTTCTCGGCCTTGACTACGATGAGCTCAGGAAGAACCCAGGAATGTACATTGAGAAGTTCGGCATGTGTGCTCGAGAGATCCTGAGCAAGGCAAGGAGGGTTGCTTATGAGGCTCTTCTCGAGATGGTTAAACGTAATTGTCGTGATGCTTCCTGTGTAGAGGAGATTCTTTTGACCTACGTCAGGAAGTTCTTTGACTGGGGTACGTAAAAGTTTTTTCCTAACTCAAGACACTGCAGGAAAAGCATGAGCACGACGACACATTCGCTACTTGAGAAGCTTGACCCAGTACTGAGGTACATACCTACGGTACCTAGGCCAAGAACGCCACTGCCACTTTCTGCACGTCTGTTCTGGACGTTTGTTGCTGTGACGATCTATCTGCTTCTAATGATGACGCCACTCTACGGTATTCAACATGCTGTTGTCCCATCCTTCTACTTCAGGTTAATGTCACTCATCTTTGCTACAAGCTTTGGAACACTTGCACATCTTGGCATTGGTCCAATAGTCATTGCAGGCATAATCCTTGAAATTCTCGTATTTTCAGGAATTCTCGAGATAGACCTTGAGGACCCTGTGGATAGGGTACGCTTCAACGCACTGATGAAGCTGCTGGCTCTCGTAATTGCTGCACTTGAGGCTACATCAGCCGTAACCATTGGATGGCTTAGAGTTACCTCACCTCTGATTGGCGCACTTGTCGTACTTCAGCTAATCATAGCTACACTAATCATAATACTGCTAGATGACATGGTGACAAATGGGTGGGGACTAGGAAGCGGTATTGGTCTCTTCATCCTTGTCAGCATTGCAAAGACTGTAATGTGGTACACGTTCTCGCCAGTCTTGGCACCTGACAACTATCCTGTAGGCATAATTCCTGCACTTATAACAGCAATCGTTAGACATCACCTGCCCTTTGACCTGGTGTACTCATTCAATAGAGGTGGAACACTTGTAGGTCTCATAGCCACGATTGTTCTAGGATTCTTCGTCCTGTACCTGGAGCTGCTTAACGTTCCAATACCATTGACGTTTACTCAGTTCAGAGGCATGAGATATAGTCTGCCACTGCGCGTCATGTACGTCTCGGTTATACCAATAATCTTCACAGCATTCACGCTGATCCTGTTCTCTCACTTGCTGCAGTATATCGCATTCGCAACAATGAACAGTCCAGCAATTAGGTGGCTTGCCTGTGTTAGAAGAGCACCAGAGTTCGGTGGTGCATGGGTACCCTGTGAGAATAGTCTACTCTACTTCCTGTGGTCACCACCTCCACCAAACATAACTCCACAGTACGTTATTGTTCACATAATCCTGTACATTGTCCTATGTACAATATATGCGTACATCTGGGTCAACATTGCAGGAATGTCTGCAGAAGATCAGGCAAAGTACATAGTTGAGGCAAAGCTCAGCATACCTGGATTTAGACCAAACGTGAGGATTGTCGCAAAGTACCTTGAGAAGTACATCAATGCTCTAACAATAACAAGCGGAGTCCTGGCAGGACTGCTTGCAGCACTTGGCGACCTACTACAAGTATTTGGAGGCGGCATAGGCCTCATACTGCTCATAGAGATAGCACTACAGTACTATGCCATAGCGATAAGTGAGCACCTGTTTGAGATGTTCCCAGGACTCAGAAGATTCCTAGGAGTAGAGAGAGTATAAAACCTACACAATGCTACGCTACCATTAAATTAAACAATGTCTCATAAGAACAATTACCTCACTCTTACACCATTCGTAATTTATTTAAAACTACTAAATGTACTACAAATGTTATCAGAACAACATCTGTATTAACTAAAGTACACATAACTTCAAAAAGTCTTATCATTCAAGTCGAACTGCTTCAATCAATTACGAAATAGTTATCTAACTGAAACACCGATACTCAATAATGAATATCCTAGTCACGGGTCTGGGATTTGTAGGGATAAACGTTGTACTACATCTACTTAATAAGAACTTCAATGTAACTGTTCTAGTGCGAAAATCGGGTAATCCTATTAGAAAACACTTTATGAACGTTGCAAGTTCCAAAGGTGCGGACATAGTTACCTTAGAGAAATTTGACAAGGAAAGCATATTGAAGATTCTCGAAATGAAAGACATTGACGCTGTAGTGAACTGTGTGGGTGCTCTACGCGGTGATTATGATATGCTATTTGTATCAAATGTCAAAATTCCACTTGATATTGCTGATGCGGTTTTAGAACAGAAATCTGACATCTCTATGATACATATAGGCACTGCATACATGTCATGCACAATGGGCAAGGTTATTTATGAAGAAGAAAATTATCTTGATGAGAAACTATTTAAACCAAAGACCGCGTATGAGAAAACGAAATATCTCTGTGAGAAGTATCTATATGAACGTGTTGAGAAGGGTCTAAGATTAGTGGTACTGAGGCCCGTGATGATGCTTGGAAAATATTGTTATCATGAAGAATCTAACTCATTTATAGAAATTCTAAGAAAGTTAAATTATATACCTATCACAGATAAGGGATTTAACATTTTAGACATTGAGAATTTCTGCATAGTAATTGAACATATTCTAAACTCGGTACATAACATACACTTCGACTATCTGTATGTGCCAGGTACTTACTATACACTGACCAATATCATGGAGGCATTTTCACAGGTACTAGAAATAAAGTGTAGGTATACGAGGGTACCATTTCTAGACAAGCTGCTTCCACTATTTGCACCACGCACAGTTAAGCCATACCTCAAGTACCTAGGTGTGAAATTTACGAGTAGAAAATTGGAAAAATATGTTACCGTTCCAAAAGATGATATATTTAAAATTGCTAGAGATCATATAACATCTCTCAAACAATTAAATCTCATAAAACTGTAATCTCTGAACCCGTTTCTACTGAGCTTAGTGCTGCGAGTGAAGTTTTAGTATTTAACAACAAGATGCACAAGCCATGTCCACACGTAACAGGACAGCGCCTCTGCTGATATTGTGTATATTTCTCGTTGCAATAATAGGGTTTCTAATGTATAAATACGCACTAGCCGTACGCACTGTAACTAATTTGAAACTTGAATATAATGAACTTCTTTCAAGGTACAGTGCTTTGAAGGCAAACTACACGCAGCTTAAGATGCTATATAATGATCTTAGAACTAACTACACGGCCTTGGAGAGGAAATATAACGAACTTAAATCTAAGTACTATGATGTATCTGCGAAGTTAAGGAGAATTCAACTAACTATTGATAAAGTCAAGGCTTATGCAGAATATGCTAAAAGGGTTGAGAAAGAGACGTATAATCTGATACCGCTTGTAGTACCTCCGCAGGGTGAGTATACGTTCTATATGTCTTTTACTCGTAACGGAGTATTAGCTCCTGGGGAGTTTGATGTATTTTCTATAGGAGAGCTTCACAAAGGTGATGTTGTTTATGCAAAAGTAAGACCTGAGAACCTTGTTCTGGCGCTCTTCAACTCGACTTTAAGAGTTGTAGCATATGGAGTTGGCAGCATTAATGTTGTAATTAATAGCTCACAGGACTATTACATAGCTGTCTATTGTCCAAAAACTTTCACAGGCTTAGCATACTATTCATTACTAGTGAGCGCGAAGCATGTGTATACACCTGAGAGTCTCTTTAACGATACTTCACTTGAGGCCAGAGTAATATTTAACATATTGGAAGCATATAACTACTGGTATTACTTCATAAGACCTAAGCTAGAAAGTATTGCTAAATTCAATGTAACGGAGCTAGAGTATCTTTATGCAACTTCTCTCACATTAATACTGAAGAAGTTAGGACTAAACGTGAGGTATGCTGTTATCGGAGACTTTCCAGTGATTACAGGTTCTAGAATTAACTTAGAGCCAGAGTCTGTTGTACCGGCAGTCCTCGTGATGTATGTCAATGGAACGAAGATGTCTAGTCTGCTTAATAGGGGTCTTGATGTTGTAGGAGAGTTTCTTAAGCCATATCAGTTTCTATGGAAGTATAATACAACAACATTCATAATATATATTGATACTTACTCGGTTGCAAGAATGGATTTTGGAAGTACGGAAGGTTTTATACCTTTCACAATACTGTACGTGGGAAGGTAAGAGAAAGATCTAAGACTTTACACTCTCTCGTAGTCTTTTGTATGAATACTGATACGAATTATGTGGCTATGTGGATGTATGTTTAATTCTCCGATGTTCAGCTAGGATAGCGGTCTTCATTGTTCTGTTGCTGACCTCCTCATCATCCGCTCTCTTGCTGAGGTAGGCAAGGTTTAAAATGTGTGCTATGTTTCTCTTGCTTGAACATGGCGAAGAAGGGAGTAGCAAGGCAAGTTGGTGTACCCTGGAAGTACCATATACCACCTGCAGTATTCATAAACAGTCTTGTACCTGTTGCTGATAACAGTGGTGCAAAGCTTGTTAGGATAATTGGAGTGTGCGGATGCGGTTCAAAGACTGTTCATCGCAGGATTCCTGGAGCATCCGTTGGCGACATGGTCGTAGTCTCAGTTAGGGAGGGCAAGCCTGAGATGAGAAAGCAGATCATGAGAGCCATAGTCATTAGACAGAGAAAGCCGTACAGGAGACCTGACGGAACATGGGTAATGTTTGAGGATAATGCGGTAGTGATAACTGACGAGCTTGGCAATCCAAAGGGCACAGAGATTCACGGACCTGTAGCAATGGAGGCAGCTCTCAGATGGCCAGCAATTGCGAACTTAGCAACAATGATTGTCTAGCAGCTGCAGGCTAAGGTTAAACACGTTTCATTAATTGTCAAGGTTCTCCCCTTCCTAGGTTTCAGGTTTTTCTAAAAAGATCTTTACAACAGTTTAATAGTGCCCTGATTTTGAGGGAGCTCATATGGTCAAGGCAGTGGGCATTGACCCTGGAACGTACAGTATGGACATTTTTGGCTTCGATGATGAGACTGGGAAAATACTGGTCGATGAGTCCATACCTAGGGTTAAGATTACTGAAAGGCCAGACATAGTGCTTGAAGTATTGAGAAAAGTAGATGAGAAATATGGAATAGACATAATAGTTGGCCCATCCGGGTATGGTGTACCTCTTAAACATGGAGAGAATCTCACAGATGAAGATATTCGGTATGCAACATTTATAACATTGAAAGACTTCGAAAGAAGACTACGTATTGTAGGTCTTAGAAAATTAATGAAAATTCTAAAAGACAACCTAGGTAAAAAAGTGTGGTTCTGCCCAGGAGTCCTTCACCTGCCAACAGTTCCAAAGTATAGAAAATGCAACAAAATTGACATGGGTA
>CAYPXK010000108.1:0-3583 GCA_964414695.1 uncultured Thermoproteaceae archaeon
GCTTGGTCTAGAGGTTGTTGGAGTGTTTCAAAGTTGGAGAAGTTATGCACTTTCTAGATATATAAAACATAGATTAAGAATATGCATGTCTAACAGTGTTTCAGATTATGAAAAACTTACTAAAATACTAGTTGTTAAGTATGGTGTTGATACAATATTCCCAATATCTTATACAGATTTTGAAAATGTTAGTAAACTCTTGGACAGGTTCAACAATGTTAGGATACCATTTAGAGGGGATGTGGCATATCTTGCAGATAAGTACAATCTTCAGAAGATATGTCACGAACTTGGTTTGAAGTACCCTAAGACTCTTCTTATTAAAGTTAACGATGTTGCAGAGGCTGTTGATAAGGTATTATCAGAGCTCTCGCTGCCTGTAGTTGTTAAGGGACGTGGAGACGCTGCACGACCTGTCTATGTTACCACCCTGGAGGAGCTATATGAGGTATTTCGAAGACGTGAAGGTCAAGAAGTTCTTGTACAGGAGCTAATACTTGGCATAGGGTGTGGCTACTTCGCAGTTGCGCTTGAGGGAAAGCCGCTGGTTGAGTACACGCATGTGCGTGTGATTGAGGAACGCGCAAGTGGAGGCCCAAGCATGAGAGCATGCTTGGGATTTGACCCGAGGATAATACAGGTTGGCAGGAAGATTGTGCAGTACTGCAAATGGACCGGACCAATAATGGTCGAGATGAAGCGACACATCGAGACGGGGGAACTCTACATAATTGAGATAAATCCAAAGCTGTGGGGCAGTCTTGAGCTTGCAGAATCTCATGGAGTAGACATTCCCTGCACATTAGCAATGATAAGTAACCTTGTACACTCATGTACATGCAATGTCCTACAGAAACGACAGTGCTTCACCTGGATCATAGGTGCCATGCACTATCTTAGAGATAACCCAAGCGTGTGGCTAAAGATGCTGAAGAGTGTCCTGAAGGAAGGTGTTCTAAACGTATCAGATATTCACCTAGATGACCCTCCTGAGCTTCTATATGGATTTTTCACAAGACTATTCTCAGTAATGAGAGGATTCTCAAGAAGTGACTGGAAGAGAAAGTATATTTTAAATTTTAGGAAAATAGCAAAAATTGTAAAGAAACTGAAGTTAGTAATCTTCGATCTTGATGGCACATTAGTTAAGTTGGACGTTGATTGGCGTAAATTAAGGGAGAAGCTCGTCAAGAGCGGTATAGTAAGAAAGTATGAGACAATAATGCAAGCTGCCGTGAGACTACAGCGATGTGGAATGTTTGATATTCTTAACAATAGTGTAAAGGAGGCGGAGTTAGAGGCCGTAAAGAATCTTAGAGTTGACAAGAAGCTTATTAAGGAGATTGAGAGGCTTTCAAAATATGTAAAACTTGCATTAGCTACAAAGCAGTGTCGTGAAGTTGCTGATATTATATTGGATAAGTTAGGTATTCGCAACTGTTTTGAAGTTGTATTAACTAGGGAGTTTTCTGTAGTAAAGGAAGTACAGGTGAGGGAAATCCTGCAGAGGCTAGGTGTCAAGCCTCAGGAAGCTGTCATCATAGGAGACTCTCTTGCAGACATGAATGCAGCATGTCGTGCCGGTACTTGGTTCATCGCAATTGCGAACAGCATGTACATGGCTCAGATGTACGCTGAGTATGGTGTACCCTGCTTCTTAAACACGGTAGATGCCTTGAGGATACTGAATAATACACTGCAGAAAATCAGGACTAGAGAAAATGTACATAGTTCTTACACATGACGTAGATTCCGTTAGAAGACCTCTAAAACATGTTCTTCAGAGGTGGAGACGTTTCAATATTACAGACCTAATAAAGCACATACTAGGCTTAACGAACCTCTATAACAACATTGAAGAAATACTAGCCCTAGAGGATCGGTATGGCGTAAGATCAACCTTCTTTGTACCTGTTCAGCTATTTCCAATAGATGAAATTGATGACATCCTAAAATACGCAATTACGCAGGGATGGGAAGTAGAGCTCCACTACGTGTATGAGAGTGTACAACCTGAAGCACTTCTAAAAATGCAGAAAGAGTACATGGAACAGAAACTTAGCATAAAAGTACTTGGAGTACGTGTACACAACTTAATAATAAGTAGAGACATTTTGAAAATGTTCTCAAAAGTTGGAATACTATACGACTCGACATATAGAGCTGAGAGCTTAGACACGTACGATCCTACACATATTGAAAACATATTAGAAATACCGATAGCAGTAATGGACACAGACCTCTTCGGTAGATTACACATGAATGAAGAATATGCAATAAAGTACATAATGTGGAAACTAAACACAGCTCAAGCAAGAGGACACAGATTCTTCACAATACTATTTCATCAAGAATCATATAAAATGAAGGGAGGACGCATCTACAGAGAACTACTGAGACAACTCGTAGCTCAGGGACACATGTTCCTCAGGTGTATCGACGTCCTTAACATGTTCATAAGAGGACAAGAGATTAAGAGGACGGGAGAAGCCCCAGCTGGTCGGGCCGCCGGGATTTGAACCCGGGACCTACGGGTCTCCGCCAGCCCGCCATGTACGAGCGGCGGGCTGGCTACAGCCCGCCGCTCTGCCAGGCTGAGCTACGGCCCGCTTTCTCGAGTTCTCGAGTGTTTGTTTCGATTTTATAAGCTTTACTACATCACTCGATGTCAGTGACCCGGTTTTCATCAGATATCAGCCAAGCACGACGCTCATCACCTAAGACTATTTATTCTAAATAGCATAACAAAAGCTTGGTGATGACGGGCATACTGGCCGACTGATGAGGAGACGGCACGAGACTGACACTTCTCCCTTGTCCTGACATTTTACGAAAATTCTAAAACAAAGTGATGAAAGACCTCGCAACTGACCTAGTGATGAACTGCACCGTGAGCTGATGATGAGCTCTGTCCTCTCAGATCAAGAGATGAAGACAGAGGTCGAGACTGATCAGCACGCCATTGTATCATCACACAACTCAGGGCGTAGGTGGATCATCACACAAGAAAACAACACTACACAATCAAATAAAAATGTGCGGTGAATACGTCCCCTCCCCGCTCATCTGGCCCACACGGGGCCATCCCGGGGAGCTCAACACAAAAACCATAAACCGCCCTTAAAACACCTTCTCCCTAATAACAACCTTGTGGTACGTACTGTTGTAATACGTGTTACTTGTATTACGATGTCCATATCGAAGTTTTACTCATCCTGATGTTATGTCTGTGGCGTTTTCGAGATGGTGAGATTTTAAAAACCATGAGTGAAGAGACAAACAGGAAGTAAGGGTATAAAAAGCCCCCTAATAAACCTACAGAAAAATCTACAAAAGAATCGAAAGTGTCTCTCAGTAGTGATAGTGCTAGTTCTGCATCGTAACTACTGAAAAATCTACAAAAGAATCGAAAGTTATTTCAATACTCGGGATCTGGGTAATGACGACCGTGAATAAGAAAAATCTACAAAAGAATCGAAAGGGACATGTTAACGAAACGAGTCGATATTCATGTGGAGCATCTTCATAGAGGAAAAATCTACAAAAGAATCGAAAGCGAACACTACCAACATAGTCACATCTC
>CAYPXK010000109.1:0-6726 GCA_964414695.1 uncultured Thermoproteaceae archaeon
TCCAAACACGTTCTCTCCCACGCTAGGGACAGGGTATGATCTGATGAAGTTTCTTGACATATCTTCAGGACGATAAATCAGGAAGCCGAGATTCTCAACACACTCACGAGCATCTGCCGTGTCTTTACCAACTAGGAGAAATGCCCTGTAGTAGTGACCTTCATAATATGCGAGAAGTGGCTTAACGCCATAGTCAAACTCAAGTGCAATCCTTGCAATGGTGCCAATCAGGATCCTGAGACCAATCTCCTTACTGAAAGGAACTGCACGTATAGGCTTTGCACCATACCTCCTTATGCACTTGTGAGGATATCGACCAACAAGAACACCAACATCTGTAGCTGTTACACAGAGCAAGCCCCCATGCCTGACTGCCTTGAGTGCAGCATGAACATAAGGTATGGGTGACCCAAAGGGATCAATATCAACAACATCTATAATGAACCTGTTCCTAATTCTTAACAGAAGTGAAGACGCATCTTCCTTATAAACCTCAACTCTATCCCTGACACCAACATGTTCAACATTTATTAAAATAAGCTTATAGGCTCTATCATCAATATCGTTTAGAATTACCCTAGAAACATTCTTTATCTCATTGACATACCTTAACCCTCTAATACCTGTACCAGCAAGAGGTTCACAAATTGTTAAATTTTCTAAATTAAACATCCTTCTATAAGCCTCAATCGCTAACACAGATATGCTCCTATTAATCTCCATTGCAGGATTATAAAAAACAGGTGCATGAGCCGGCTCTATCTTCTTTGCAACTCTATACTTCTCAAGATTAGGAACAAGAACACGCGTTACACCTTCCTGAATCTCGACAAGCTCACCAAGCTCCTCAATGTACATGATCAGAGACAGCAGCCACTACAACTTTCAGGTAACTATTCTCCATTTATGAGAGGTTTAACATCTAGAATATTCACAATCTTATCAACATTCTCGTCATACCTCCTCCTTGGAATAACAAGATACTTCTCATCATCATTACATACAAGTGCAATTTTTCCATGAGTCCTCTCCAGCTTATATGCTTCCTTAGGCTCGACAGAGAATTTCTCTTGAATAAGTTCACGACTAACTTTCCTATGCTCAAGATATTTCTTACAATTCTCTATCTTAGGCTCAAGTGAGACACCTTCAATAATGTCTTCACCAAAATACTGCATTAACAATCTTGCAGTTCTCTCAGATGCTTCAAATGTACCTCTCTCATATTCATAAACTGTCTTTCTACTAACCTTCAACATTGATGCAACATCTCCTAAACTAAGTCCAAGCTCCTCACGTCTTTTCCTCAGCTCTTCACCCTTAACTTTAGCCTTTACTATTCCCCTATCTTTAACAAATCTTATCTGTTTACCCTCTAGAACTCTCTTAAATGCACTGATGCTAATAGCTATAACTCCCATTTTTCTATAAGCAATGTCTTCACGCATCTTTTCCTCACCTTCTTTAACACCTATGAGTATAGGTATTGCAGATGTTATTCTTGATATTGCAACAATATCAACAATCTCATCCTTAGAAACTTCATTAATGTCATAGCTCACCTTTATTATGAACGTCTTCTCCTCATTATCAAGACCCGTCTTTGTTCGAACAATTAAGTTATATGACATTGTTATGTCAGGTACCTTAACTATATCGCACACTGTCTTAGTTGTCAAGATTTTCTCCAACTTGCTCAGTAATGTTAATGTAATATCACGACTTGTCATAGGTTCCATCGAACTCTTCGTTATGTTAAGAACTAGTTGGAGTCTTTTAAATCCGTCACCTGAAGAAGCTGAGGTAAATACGGTTCGTGTTGTGCAGTTTTAGCCTGTCCTTCTTGCTATTACCATTGCGTGAGCAACGTCATATGGCTCCAGGTGTACGACATCAACAATTTCGAATCCTCTCTCCTTCAGGTGGTCAATCTCTCTCTTGAATGTCTCGTCTGGTGCCTTAGTTACGTCAATTGACATTGCCTTGATGACTAGCATGACGTGTCCATGCTTTCTCAAGAACACGTCTGCATTGTCTGCAAGTATCTTTGCCTGGAATGGCTGTGCAACGTCAATGTATATGACGTCTACCTTCTTGACAATTGAAACATACTGCTCAGGATATCTAGCATCTGCTAGTATTGGTACACAGTTTGTTCTTCCCTGATCAATGATCTTCTCCATGAACTCTCTGAACACTCTAGCAGAGAACTCCACCGAGTAAACAACACCTTCAGGACCAACAATGTCGCTCACATGGCTCACAGTTGTTCCTGAAGCAGCGCCAAGGTACAGGACCTTTGAGCCTCTCGTAATTGGCATGACCTTCAGACCATTCAGAATAGCTGCAGCAAGCTTACTCCTATACGGATTCCATATCCTATACTCCTCACCTTCCCACTGAACAAGCTGCTCACCATAGACACGCTTACCCGGTGTCAAGTTCTTTGTAGCTAACCTCTCACTACCATCCTCAAAACTGACAAAATACACACCCTCAAACTTTTCATGAGGCCTAACACCAGTTGGCTTTATCAGCGATGACATGAGTGACCACTAACTAACAGACTTAAAAGCCGATCGCACTATCCAGACATAAATGATGACCTCTTCGCTGCCCTGAAAACATGATGAATTTCGGCGGAGCTGAAACAGAAAATTACAAATCTCTCACCTTTACAATTTTCTTCGGATAGCAACATGATAGACCAGGAATGTGAAAATATTGAAAAAAAGATAAGGACGAAAGAAATTTTTATTAAAATTTCTATCATAAGTGTATTACGCCAAGCGTTGCTAATCCGATGATTGTTCCAACTATTGTGAATGCTAGTCCTGTGAGTAGCATCGCTATGATGAGCCATCTATCTGTCGGCATGGTCTCCGGGTCAAGTAACATATTGTCTATCTGCCTTATTTCACTATCCACACGGTAGAGCAGTACTGTACAGTAGATTAGCGGTGCTGCAAGTCCTTGCAGTAATGTTAGTGCAGTGACTAGCCACACGTTCATGCTCTTCACAATGTGGGTATACACAATGTACGCTATTGCAAGTCCCTGCCCAGATAGGATGCTGATAGTTGCAGCAAGTAGATGCTCATAAAGTCCACGAAGCCGATCTCTTCTACTACGCAACTCCCCAATGATTAGCCTCTTCTCCTCAGGTGACCTTGTCTTCTCAAGTTTATTCCTGACATTGTCTAGACTTATCCTATCCCTTTGAGGTCATGGTTCTGAAGACTTTTAAGGGGCTGAAGTTTAGGTTCCTGATCACTAAGGTATTGACAGGATAGTAATGTAGTAGTGAATAGTACAAATTTTGAAATTGTGATTAATTTTCAAGATTTTCTTTGTTGTTTCATAATTTTAATGCCGATACAAATTAATACAATACCCACTATTGCTGGCACGAGTGAATACAATAGGGGAACTATAAGCGCGGTCGTAGTTAGGCCTCCTACACCTTGTATATGACTTATACTTATCCTACTTAGCCACTCCACTTCAAAGGTTGTGTTATGTCTAGCATATGCCACAATTGCATAATGCTTAAGCATCGAGATATTACTTAAGTCAAATGTCAATTTTCCACTGTAGATGTTACTTAACGTCGATATTAATGAAGCAACCTTACTATGAAATACACATACCTCAGGTACTACATACATTTCCAACTTCTTCGGAGGTATACTAGTCCTACAACAAGATTCATTAACAAGCTCTTTAACAATAGTGTAATTCACACATGCAATAGAACAGCCAGGACATATGACAGAGACCTTCCTTAAAGTCAAACCAACAGCAGACGAATTAAAGACAATAACCTCAGCCATACCACTCGCCAAATGCGTCCTTATAAAACCCCTTGAAACTGGACTTAAACTAAAGTATGTTAGAAAAGAAAATGCAACACCAATAGAAAACAATATTAAAACCACACCAAATACAATTAAAATAATTGAAACTACACTGAGAACCTTGGCTTTTAACGACATACTCCTAACAAGTGCTGATGGTTTACTACCTCATAAAGTGTACTTCCCTTAACGGTTTCTGATTCTTACCTGCGTCAGTCTTTGTTTCGTTGTATTCTGTACTAAAACCTCTAGGCTTGATAAACAAAAATAGTCATACAGATAGAACGTTCTGTTTAATCAATTTAAGACATGTGCTAGTATATACCTAATGAATATGGGCCTTAAAAAGAAGCTAGTTCTAGTACTATCAATATTGGAAATTGTAGCTGCAATAGTTATCATCTATGCGACATCTGTCTTATGAAAAGGTGAAATTGTACGCATAATTGGCTGGGTCGGATCTCAAGTAACGGTTAAGCCTTGCATAATAGAGAATCTCACGGCACCAACAAATTATTACGTTTATAGATTTTATCCAAACTGTATCTATATCAAGAACGATAAACCTGTAGTAGTTAGACTACAACTAGTTGACTACAATCCAAGTGCGTTTAAAGACCTTAGAATAACAGTAAGCTCGTCGTAAACTACTCTAACTGGCTGTACATTAACACGTGATTATTGTACCACAACATTAAATGGAACAATAGTTTGTTATAGCAAAACATGCAGTTTATACTTAGAACCGGGTGAGCACAGACTAGATGTCATCCTAGAGGGTACAACAGGAAGTAATCCTGCTCAGGTGAAATTAGTGATACATGCAACAGTCGAGAGTTAATTACGGAACTAACAATACTGTCAGAGTTATTGGCTATTATGACCTAATCTTGGAAAGAAGTTCACTATTGTAGTTACAGTAAATATTAATCTATCTTTCTACATTCTCGCTACTAGAGATGCCTAGATATGTATTGGAATTTTTCACAAGTAGTTCAATAATGATTGCTGGACAAGTATTTATCTCTGTTGAGGTCTAGCCTATCACCATACCGGCTTCTCTGGTTCCAACTAATTCGATTTCAAAAATGACATTCCTGGCATAGGAGCAAGATCCGCCTAAACCTCTATTGCAATACTACTACAATACTGGTAAGCGAACAAACATGAGTATTTCCTAAGTAGTTCGCATACGATGAACAGTAATGACCTCTGGTCTTGCAATTTTTCAGGTTCACACATATGGTAGAGAACGGTAGAAAAGTGAATATCATTGTCTGTATAGTGTGTTTGAGACTGCTCGTGAAATACTTAGGTATGCAGAAGAGGAGTTAGATAGAGCACTTAAGTTGAATGATTTCTTCCTGTATAGGAATGCTGCTGATAAGGCATTCCTGGCCTTGATCATAGCTATCAACACGTACATACATGCAGTTAGAAAGGTAATACCTAGGAGCCATTCAGAACGTAGAAAGATTCTTCGTGAAATAGGTCGAGAAGATCTTAGAGCACTGTATAGTGATTTAATGAAAACTTTACATGAAGAAGCATTTTACGAAGGTGTTTATCAGCCGGATGAAGTAAAATATGCAATAGAGAAAATTAAGAAAATAATTAATGAACTTGAAGAAGAGGTCAAAAAGTTACAGATGTAGACAAGTTGCTCACTAGGGTTAGTTCATGTTCTTGGTCTATGCTCAGACAGGTATGTAAGATCTTCTATTAAGTGTCCTAGCATGTTTACAATCTTCTCAGCGGTTTTTGTATCAACTGTCTCAATTAATTTATTGACTACTTTCTCAATTTGTTGTTTGTTCTTCTCAAGTTTGTATAACCTATCTAAGACAGTGTATACTCTATCTAGTAGACTTTCATAAGCTCCTGTGATGTACATACTATCAATGTCTAGACATACATTATCTATCTCTGTAATTATGCTCGATAGTTCCTGTAGGAAAGCCTCTACTTCAGGAAATGTTTCTCTAGCTGGAATGTTCAATAAGAATTCTCTTACATGTCCAAGATCCTCCACAGCTTTGATACATGTTCTGTAGAGTCCAAACAAGTAATCATCTATACCTGATCCGGGTTCAGGATCATCGAATTGACAGTCTTCAGACCTCTTCATGAGAAGCCTCTTAACATGTTCGAGATCATCGATGGTCTTTCTCAAGTTCCTCACTACCAAATGCACTATCTTATCACTACTCCTGTCTCTAGACAACGATTTCACTAATGGACTTCCGCCCAAGCGCTCTCGTACTGTCACTATTAGCCCTTCTCTCAAGTCTCGATGCATTATTAGGCATCTAAAGTCAGGATCCACAAATCCACATTCTACATTGTACGTAAGTCCATCTTCAGAAATATTATAGCATTATGCTTTTCTATATACACTGCCGGAATTAGAAGTTGATATTCGAGAAACTGTGCTACTTTTCTCGATTTAAAATCTCATACACTATGACACATCTAGATAACTTGCTTAGCAGTCTTACAATAAGCTCAAGTCTAAATTTTCTAATATCACCTATATTGTATGTACCAATAACTACAAATTTGAAACCCTATGTATAACGTCGAGAATTCTGATGAATATATCTCTTCCGACAGTTATAAAACAGTTACAGTTACGTAAGGCGAAGTTCATTAGTGGACAAGTGAAGTGACAATTAAAAAACATTATTATTTGCAATTATTCAATTCTAGATAATGTTGTATTTAGATAAACTCCTTCAGGAAAGATATTCGGACACATTTCCTGAAGCTTGTACTGTCAGGCAGTGGCATATATTAATCGCATGTCGTGCTTAGTGTACTGATTTGTACATGCCCTACGAGGCTTATGAAGAAATCTGCGATGAACTTA
>CAYPXK010000110.1:0-7358 GCA_964414695.1 uncultured Thermoproteaceae archaeon
CAGGCTCGGGCACCCCCGCAATCCTTCACAAGCCTCGTATTACAACCTCTTAAAAGCCTTTCCCAACATCGTAACAGGTGACCAACAATAACCAAATCATGAAAATAGCTGAGAGTAGAATAGTATCCTCGGATACTAGTGAGAATAACGGTCTTACTTACAGAACACAGAATTGAACATTTACCAATTTTTGAAAAATATGCAAGAGAACACGAACTTATAATTCTGGAAGAGCCCTATCCCGATCTTGTAGATCAGGTACTGAGAGGAGCACTCGCACTTGAAAAATATGTCGAGATAGTATACACAGAATTTTCAAAGTTCCTAATAAAACAATATGAGATTCTAAAAAAGCTATGGCATGAAGGAAAGATAATATATGCATCAGAACCATATCTCGCACAACTTGTAAAAATTTACAGAATAATAGAATTTAAACAAGATATAAGAAGTGTACTAGACAGAGATAAACTCTTGAAATATGTACATAATGTAGAGAATGTAGTCTCAGAAAGACTGCTCGAATACTATAACGCTGTCGCAAATATAGATTTTGAAGAATCTGTTAATGCATTACTGAAGTTTGCAAAGGCAGATGCTTATAGGATCCTCGCTAGAGATGTCATGAGAGCAGTACACATAAAATCCCTATTAGATAGAAAGTTCTCTAGTGAAGGTATTGAAAATGTACTAATAGAAGCAGGAGTAATACATAGAATTCTCGTAAAGGTTCTGAATATTCACTTTGATAATTGTGTAAATGTTGTGAACAGTAAAGAATTACTGGCAAGGCAGTGTCTGGGCTTATCAATCGATATTGATAAAATGCATCCTGGTTATTTGCTCACGTACATCTATCTAGGTATCGAGGAACCTCCAAAAGATACCGACATTGAGCTACTGGCGGCTAGGTGCATAGTTTACAACATCTTAATCACAAAGAGCGAACAAGAACCTACAGAGCAGGAACCTTGTCCTCATCTGTTAGAAGAATATAGAATTTTAAGATTCGTAAATAAGTTGGACTATGAACATTGTAAGAAATTATTTGAAAGAACTTTAGTGAAACTGGGTAAAGTGAGCCCTGTCTATTAGTAGTGTACAGTTTTTGAATGTTAGTTTTAGTATGGTGGACAGTAGTCCTCTGGCTTTGGCAGCTCCTTTGGTAGTCCCTTTCTTTCTCTAATCTTCATTATCAGGTCAATCAGCATTGACTCAGGTACTGGAGCCCACTTGTGGAATTGCAGACTCCAGAAGACTTTGCCGCTTGCAGCGCTTCTTAGCTCATCGCTTAGTGTGAATGACTCTAGGACAGGTATCTCACCTCTTATTGTGACCATGTACTCGCCCTGTATCATGTCGATAATCTTGCCTCTGTGCTTTGTAATTACACCAATTATTGCACCAACGTTTTCAGGTGTTGTCTTTGCGTCAATGAGTAGTATTGGCTCTAGCAGTGTTGGCTTGGCTGCGAGTAATCCTGCAAATATTGCATTCTTTATTGCTGGCATTATCTGTGCAGGACCTCTGTGTGCTGGGTCCTCGTGTACCACGGCGTCAACTATGACAACCTTAATTCCACGTATTGGCTCCTGACATAATGGACCGCCACTGCATGCCCACTTGAATCCCTGTATTAGGTAGTCCTTGACTTCCTTCAGGTGCTGGACACCGACAGTCTTGTTCACTAGGATGTTGCAGTTCTGCTCGTCTACTGACCATACTCCACGTGCCTCATCCATGTCCCATCCTGCCTTGTCTCTCAGGATCTTGGCTCTGTCACGTGGATCCTGATCCTCTGTGACCTCGCCTCTCTGTATTAACTCTATTGTCTCCTCGTTAAGTGGCTCAACATATATCTTGAACTTGTTGTGCTTGTTTGGTGACTTACCCTCAAATATTGGTGACTGTGCTCTACAGGTCTCTCTGAATCTTACCAGTGGCTGTGATAGCGAGAACTCTATCTTTGTTCTCTCCTTCAGCAGCCATGCAGCAATCTCTAGATGTAACATACCTACTCCGCTTAGCAGTATCTGTCCCGTCTCCTGGTCAATCTTGACCTGCAGTGTTGGATCCTCAATTGTTAGCTCCTTCAGAGCCTCGACAAGCTTGACAAGGTCGTTCGGGTTCTTTGGCTCTACAGCTACTGTGACCACAGCCTCGCTTACGTACTTCAACCTCTCGAATGGCACCATCACGTCCTTGTACTTCACATGTACGACGGTCTCTCCAGCACGTGCCTCATCGAGTCCAAGCAGTGCTGCAATGTTGCCGGCAGGTATCTCACCTGCCTTGACTCTTGTTGGACCCATGTAGAGTGATACTTGGAGTACTCTCTTCGTTACCTTAGCATTGACTAGGTACACTTCGTCACCCTCCCTGATTGTTCCGCTCAGAACTCTTGCAGTTGCAACGAGTCCTGCGTGTGGATCCTTTGTCATCTTGCTGACGAGCAGCACTGTTGGACCGTTTGGATCACACTCAAGCATTGCCTTACCGATCTCAGAGTTCAGATCGCCTCTCCATAGTCTCGGTATTCTGTACTTCTGAGCCTCGTTTGGTGGTGGTATATGCTCAATTACGGCTGATAGAATTGCCTTGTACAGTGGGAACTCCTGAGCAAGCTCCTCGACATAGCCCTTCTCGTATGCGTCAATTATGTTGCTGAACTTAATGCCTGCCTTCTGTGCCATTGGTATTGTTATACCCCACTTATGGAGTGCTGAGCCAATGATTACCTGACCCTTTGCAGGATCCAACTTCCACTTATGTTTGAATTCAGGATAAGCATACATTTCTATTAGTGAGTTAACCTCCTTTATAATCTCGAGAATTCTCTTCTGAATCTCCTGTGGCTCAAGCCTCAGCTCCTTTATGAGTCTGTCAACCTTGTTGATGAACAGTATTGGTCTAACACACTCCTCGAGTGCATGTCTTAGATAGGTTTCGGTCTGTGTCATTACTCCCTCAACAGCGTCAACAACCAGTATTGCGCCGTCCATTACTCTGAGCGACCTAGCGACATGACCACAGAAGTCGATGTGACCTGGCGTGTCTATCAGGTTGATAATGTAGGGCTTTCCTTCAAACTCGAAATAGAGGCTTATGTTAGCAGCCTTGACTGTGATGTTTCTCAGCTGCTCAACCTCATAATAGTCAAGTACGAGAGCCTTACCTGCGACCTTTGGACTTAGGAGACCTGCGCCCATCAGCAGCGAGTCCGTTGTCGTTGTCTTACCGTGGTCAACGTGCGCTAGTGTGCCTATGTTCCTGACTCGCTCAGGTTTTCTCATTATGTCCAGGACTTCGTCAATTCGCTTCTCGATGACTCGAATTGACATCTTTTCTCGTCTGTCCGAGTAGTAGAGGTATTTATATCTTCCTAATCTTCGCGAAACTGGTACACTAGTAAACTAGGTATTCCTCAAGGTGGTTACAGATCTCGAGACAGGGCTTAGTAAGCTCGTCAACTCGTGTCTTGACGTTATTTACAAGTTCGATAACTCTGTTATAGAAGCTCTCTTTAATGACTCCTCGAGATTTAAGCTGATCAAGCTGTTCTAAGTCTACTATCCTTGGTTCAAGTTCCTCAGGTCTCTTGACAATATCTACATAGAGATCGACGTAGAGTACTCCCCCTTTCGTAGGCTCTACAGGTGTATTAATGTTTATATAAATTCCCTTCAGCTGCTTATCCTTGTTAAAATATGCATGTACAACATACATTTCTCCAAGCTTAACATATGATATTGCAAAGTCGCCTTCCTGCTTCTCTACACCGAGACCATCAAGTACACCACCTGGCTTGAGTTTCCTATATAGCAACAATGTGCCATTCTCATACTTGAGGACCTGTGCAGGACCAATCTTGACTACAGTGCCGTCAGGTTTGACGTGTCGTATAGTTATCCTGTAGGCTCTGGAGAACATGAAGTCTAGCATTGCATTACTTATCTCAACACGTCGATCAGGAACGTAGGACAGTATGTGCTCTGTGTAATCTATGACTGTTGTCTTCCTCATGTAGATCTTCAGTGAGTGGTGATTAAGCACCGTTGGAACAACCTCGTTTCTAATGTCGTCAAGTAGTCTCCTCATGTTACCTGTGAGTATCACCTCAGCTATGCACTCACCTTCCTGAATAACCTCATACGGCTGCGCATTGTTTATCTGATCCTTCAGCTGGTTCAGCCTGCTCAGCAGGTTCTCAATTTCTTTTATCAACGTTTGAGTATCTGCATATTGTGCAGAGCTTCTCCACTTGATGCCATATCCTCCAAGCTTATCGAGAAACATCATGCCTAGACTTAGGAGCTCTGCCTTCCTTTCAGGATCCTTAATATGTCGACTTAAGTACACTCTACCGCCTGGTATAAGTGAGGCATATTCACCGTCTATACGAAGGTCAGTACTAAGTATTATCTCCTCATCATCTGTGACAGCTGTCTTAACTACAGTCACTGCAAGACAGTCACCTTCACGATAGAGTGGAGCCGAAAGTGTGGGTAGGATACCTTCAACTCCCTGGCCAAGGTCAAACACTACGCGATTACTTTCTACACGTTTAACAACAGCCTTTATTATGGCATGTAGAGGAACTTTACATTTCCATACAAATATCTCGTCACAGAGCTCGAGAAGATCATTAAGAACTTTCTCCACTGCCCAGCACTTTCCTATTAAAGTAAGTGCTCCACGAACACGTTCAGAATCCTTAATTGTGACGTCAGGGGGCGCATATGACGGATTTTCAATATTAAATCTGCTGATTATGACGTCTGAAGGTTGAACAATAGTGTATCCTCTATCAAGCAGGAGCTTAGTTAATGCTGTTGCATATATTCCCCTTATCCTTACTTTACAACTGCTCATCTACCAGACAGTGAGCCTCAGATTAGGCTCTTTATTAAACTCGTACTATTCTGATACCTAACCCTCTAAGCTCGTCGATACAGTTTCTAGATAGCTCAATGCCGGGCCCGGTCCTCGTATCATAGACCACGACATCCGCACCTATCCTCACTAGCCTCTGCACAAGCTCTACCACATCATCAACAGGATCCTGATAGAGTGACACATTTGCCTTACCATCAGTAACTATAAGCACCCTCACATACGATCTTGGAACCCTCATCTTCCATCTCTTGACAAGAACCTCAGCAAGATACAGCGCATGTGCAAGCGGCGTAGCACCTCCTGATGGAAGTTCTGAAAGTATGTTAAACACAGCCTCATAGCAACGAGTTGGCCCAGCTAGAATCTCCGCATGTGCACCACGTGCAACTATGAGCGATACATAGCATCGCTCAATGTACGATCTCTTGACAATTTCCTGAAGTACACCTTTTGCAGTGGATATCCTCCTCAGGAAGTTCATACTGCCACTAGCATCCAGGATAAGCACATTGAGCACACGTGAGCGCACATTCTTGACAGGAATTCTAATGAAGTTAATATCAATCGGTGGACCTAGCCTCCTGGTACTAAGTACATGCTGTTTAACAGTCTCAAATAGGTCAATATTCTTAATATCATACTTTGCAGATGCTGGAATAGTATAGAGCTTTGCACCTGGTAATGAGGAACCTACTGAACGCATCCTTATTTTTCTAGAGGACGATTGCACACAGTATCTATAATTTAGATTTTTCAATGTCTGTATGTTTTCATCATTTAACACCACGTTTTGTGGAAGATGAATTTCAAATTTAGCAACATCACCTGCCTTATTTCCTTGATTCGGAATTTTTCCAACCTCTATATTGGCAGTTATTCCGCTAGCTGGCTTCTGGCTTCTCTGGTCTAGTCTTTCTGGCCTAGTGTTTGTTGAAGAATTTTCTCGAAAGGGTGAGTGTTCTGAAATGGCCTTGACCTAAGCCTGTGTGGAAGTGTCAGTTCCATAGCTTTCTTCAGATCCTCAAGCGTGACGTGTGTCCTACCATCAAGTGCTGCAATTGCCTTAGCTGCACGTACTGTAGTTATCTCGGCACGTGATGTACGTATGCCAAGCTCAACAACAGTCTTGGTAAGTAGCTTAAGTAGATCCTCGTCTATCTCAACTTTCTGTAAAATGTTCCTAGCCTGACGTATGCGTTCCCTCAGTGCCTCAATTTCAGGAAGGTACTTCTTGTAGAAGCTGACAGGATCCTCCTGCCATTCCTCGACTCTTCTAACAATCTCAGCTCTGACTTCAGGATCCATAGGTGCCTCAACGTCGACCACGAGTCCAAACCTGTCAAGTATCTGCGGTCTCAGATCACCTTCCTCAGGGTTCATGCTGCCAACAAGTATGAACCTTGCAGGATGTCTAACTGATATGCCCTCACGCTCAACTATATTCCATCCTGATGCAGCTACATCAAGCAGTGTGTCTATTATGTAGTCATCCAGCAGGTTCACCTCATCTATGTACAGTATGTTCCTGTTAGCCTCAGCGAGAATCCCAGGCTTAAACTCGATGACTCCTTCTCTAAGAAACTTCTCTACGTTAATAGTACCCACAAGCCTCTCAATAGTTATGCTCAGTGGCAGATCTACAACCTTCATCTTCCTGTACGTTACTGGAAGCTCCTCACCCCTAACATAGCGTGCATAGCATCTGTCACACATGTATCTTGGATCATCAGGATCACACGAGAATATGCAGTCTGCCACGACCTTAACTTCAGGAAGAACATCAGCAAGTGCTCTAACCATGGTCGTCTTTCCTGTACCTTTATCGCCACGTAAGAGGACACCACCAACTGAGGGATTGACTGCAACTATCAGCAGTGCGAGCTTTGCCTTCTCCTGACCTACGATTGCTGGAAATGGGAATACGGGTCTTGTGGATAGGTCCCTATCTATGCTTTTCTCCATGGATTACTTACTACAAAGCTTCGTGAAGGGAGCTTAATAAGCTGTGTCCTCTAGACGCGGCGTAAAGTATTAAAATTATCTCGTCTACGACCGCGTAGAGACGGGCCCGTAGTCTAGCGGTAGGATGCCCGCCTTACGATGGCGGGCATCCGCACACCGCCATGAGATAGCGGGTGATCCCGGGTTCGAATCCCGGCGGGCCCACCAAAACGTTCATTATCCACACTTACGCCCAACTGTTTGCTAGTCGTTTGAGAAATTCTCACTCTCTTACTATAACCATAACTACGTTATTCTTTTCATAAACTTCCTTTATTTTATCAAAATCCTTTGCATCTACATAAAGTGGTAAGCCAAGTATAATTGAACGACCATCCTTCAGATTTATATTGACTATCCTTTTACGTAGATCTACAGTAACACTCTTCATCTCAGATACATTAATGTTAATTTTCCTTGAGCGCAATCCATCCGTGCTAAGTGTTGCCATATTCATTATG
>CAYPXK010000111.1:0-13007 GCA_964414695.1 uncultured Thermoproteaceae archaeon
TCCAATGGGCATAGTATGGCTTGCAATTACGAAAGGTGTGAGGTATGCTGCAAAGTATGCCCTAATGTGTTTGCAGTGTGGTAACTGTAGTAAAGTATGTCCAATGAAAATAGATATAAAAAACATAATAGCACACATCAGAAGAACAGCATAATTCTGAGATCGATACAATATGCCCCATATTGAAGAGTACGAGATCTTAATTAGAAGATCAAGAGAATTTCTTATTGAGGCAGATCAAGCTCTTAGAGAAGGTCGATACGATCTTGCATGTTTCTTTGCTGAACAAGCTGTACAGCTTTTCCTAAAGGCTATCTTGCTAAGGCTTGTTGGTTACTATCCACGTACTCACCATGTCAGAGCCCTACTCTCAAAGCTTGCTGAGATTCTTCCTGAGGACAGGAGGGCAATCTTGTTGGAGTTCATGCGTAGTAACAGGTCGCTATTGTCGGAACTGGAGGATGTGTATGTGATGGCTAGGTACTCCACAAGGACGTATACTTATGAAGATGCTTCAGACATTCTGAAACTCGCGGTTAGTATTATTGAGCTAGTGAAAAAGCTTGTAGGGGAGTAAGTTGGATTGTCTGGCTCATCGTGCTAAGATGGTTAGAGAATGGAGAAGCTGGATTAACAAAGTTGTGGAAGTTGTGAAAGAGCTTTTTCCTGACGCTGAGGTCTACCTTATTGGCAGTGTAGCAGAAGGACGTGCAGTAGGTGCTAGCGATGTTGATCTGCTAGTTGTGTCATCTAGAGTACCGACCAGACCTAGGGAAATTGCCGAGGTTAAGGTGATTATTGAGGAAAAGGCAGGACTTCCTCCCTATAGTCCACTAGAGATACATTTTGCGTTGCCTGAAGAGAAGGAACGTTATCTAGCTTGGAGCAAACACCATATCAGGCTTGCATAGTGCTAAATATACGGGAACCTTAGAGAACCTTAAGAGTAGGATAGCATCTGAACATACGGTAGAGATGACTACAATATTTGTGACAGGTGGTGCTGGCTACATAGGGTCTGTACTTGTGAGAGAGTTTCTTAATGAGGGTTTCAAGGTAATGTGCCTTGATAGGCTGTTCTTTGGTATTGATTCTATAAAGGATATACTTGGGAATAAAAATTTCATAATTATTCACGATGATGTTAGATGGTTTGATCCAGTGATTTTAAATAATGTTGATATTGTTATCGATATGGCTGCAATAGCGAATGACCCAGCTGGAGAGCTTAACCCATCTTGGACAATGGCCATAAATTACGAGGGTCGTGTCCGTGTTGCTAACTTGGCAAAGAAACATGGCGTGAAGCGGTACATTCTATTCTCTTCCTGTAGTGTGTACGGATTTCAGGAACAGATAGTGAACGAGGAGTCTAAACCTAACCCATTGACAACGTACGCTAGAGCGAACCTGATGGCGGAGCAGGGAGTTCTCCCCCTCGCAGATAGGGGCTTCACAGTGACTGTTCTTCGACTTGCAACTGTCTACGGGTACTCGCCTAGGACGAGACTTGACCTTGTTGTTAATGCTATGACATACACGGCGTTCAGGGAGGGGAAGATCATTGTTGAGGGAGATGGTATGCAGAAGAGACCTCTCGTACATGTTAAGGATGTTGTGAGAGCTGTCAAGCTTGTCATAGAGGCTGATCCTGAACTCGTTAATGGACAGATATTCAACGTCGGTTCGAATGAGCAGAATTACAGGATCATAGACATCGCTAACGAGGTCAAGAAAGCCGTTGGTAGGGATGTGGAGATCGTGTTTAGAGGTAGTCCTGACAGAAGATCTTACTGGGTTGACTTCACTAAGATTAAGAAGGTCCTGGGATTTGAGCCTCGATACACTGTGCAGGATGGTGCAAGAGAGATATGGAAGGCCCTTGAGACAGGTGAACTTAAGCCTACGATACGTAATTGGACAGTGAAGACTTACAGGTACCTAATAGAGCAGTGGCCTGAAATACTTGACAAGCCACTTAACATTATACCGAGCTACTGGCCAGAGGCGTAGTTACTGCTATAAGAGTAGTCCTCGACTTCTTTCCTCTGTGAGAATCGTATTGACAGGTTTCTCAAGCTCTCCAGGATTTAAAACAGGGCTTGAGCTAAGTAGGAGAGGCTTCGATGTCTTTGGCATATATAACACACATGAGCCACCCTCCATAGAGAATGTTAAGAAAATAAGGTTAGATTTAACAGATAGTGAAAGTGTTATAAGTTTTCTAAATGAAGTAAAGCCAGACATTGTAATACACATGGCAGCTCTTGGTGATGTTGATAGATGTGAACAGGATAGAGAGCTTGCATGGCGTGTAAATGTTGAATCAACACGAACCTTAGCTAAATACTGTGCTAAGCATGGTATACCAATGATTTACTTATCGACAGATTATGTATTTGATGGAGAACGTGGATTATATAGAGAAGATGAGCCGCCTTGTCCAGTGAATTATTATGGATTAACAAAGCTTGTTGCTGAGGAAGTTGTTAAGTCGCTTGTTGATAAATTCTTAATAATTCGTACAAGTGCAATATATGGACTTGGTCCAGGTAGGCCAAACTTCGGTAAGGTACTTATTGAGAAGCTTAGCAAGGGGGAGAAGGTTAGGGCCCTTGTAGATCAGTATCTTTCACCTACATTAAATACTCTTTTAGCTAAGGCGGTTGTTGAGCTTCTTGAAAAGAATTATTGGAATGATATTCTACATATTGCAGGTGAGAGAGTTAATAGGTACGAGTTTGCCATTAAGTTAGCTGAAAAGTTCGGATTTAATAAAGAATTGATAGAGCCAATATACATGAAGGATATTCAATGGAAGGCTAGAAGACCAAGAGATTCAAGCTTAGATGTCTCAAAGGCAAGGAAATTATTGACTGTAGACTTCTACACTCTTGACAATGCACTACGAATACTCTATGAAGAGTACACTAAAAGAGAATATGCATAAATTTCACAGATAGTGAACCTATGTAACAAAGTGGGAACATGCAAGGTGTCATATTAGTTGCAGGTGAAGGCACAAGACTTAGGCCTCTAACATTTACAATTCCTAAACCTTTAATACCTGTCATGGGTAAACCACTGGTTGAATATATTATAAATGCATTAAAAAGTTCAAACATTACGGACATATGCTTAGTAATCGGCCATCTCGGTAATTTATTTCAATATCTTATAGGTGACGGCTCAAGTCTTGTTGTTAGAGTAATCTATGTCAAGCAGGAACAGAGGCTTGTCATTGCTCACGCGATATACAGAGCTATTGAAGATGGCATTGTTAAAGATTCATTTGTTGTCCACCTGGGAGATAATTACTTTGAGGAAGATATTTCAAAGTTTGTAAAATCATTCGAAGAATCTAATGCAGACGTGTTTATAGTCCTTACAAAGTATAAAGATCCTACAAGATTTGGCTATGTAATTGTTGAGAATGGTAAAGTAAAGAAGTTAATAGAAAAGCCGAAAGAGCCTCCACCCGGTGGATATACTCTAACTGGTCTCTACATGTTTAGAGATCCTGACCTTGTTGCAAAGGCATTTCACGAACTTAAGCCTTCCTGGAGAGGCGAGTACGAGATCACTGACTTAATACAGTGGTTCGTTAACCACGGCTATGTTGTCAAATATGTAGTTACTTACGGGTGGTGGAAAGATACAGGCACACCTGATGATATGTTAGAACTTGTTCAGATGTTGTTAGATAAGATTGAGCCAAAGATTGAAGGTGAAGTTCACGGGAACGTCATTGGACGCGTCATAGTTGAGAAAGGTGCCGTTGTTGAGGGGGATCTCTATGGACCAGCCTATGTTGGAAAGAATGTCCACATACTGAGAGGCTCCAAGATTGAGCACTACGTAGATATCGAACAAGGCTCTCGCATAGTGTCAGGACATCTTACACGAACACTAGTCTTAGCTGAGGCTGACATTGAGGCTAACAGTGCAAGAATTGTAGACTCAATAATTGGTCGAAAGGCAAAGATTAGACTCAACTCAGGTCAGTATAAGATAATCATAGGCGACTACAGTACACTAATACACATGTGACCCTACCATCAACTTAAAGCCCCACCCACATCAGACACAGACAAAGCTAATGAAGATACTGATAGTACACTCGACACTAAACAGTGCCGGAGGAGGAGAAAGAGTAGCACTTCACACAATTAAGCTTCTTCAAGAACTTGGACACGAAGTTCACCTGGCCTGTGTTGAGAAGACCAACTGGGAGTATGTACAAAATGTAATTGGTATAAAACTCAGAGAAATACCAAGAGAGTACCATCTTTTTCCAATAAGTATAAAAATGTTTGGAATATATCAGAGAGCCTTAACAAGTTTCCACGTAATGAGGCTCAGGAGAAAGTTCGATCTCATAATAAACACGCATGGAGATGCTTTAGCAGTACCTGCAGATGTTACGTATTTACATTTTCCACTTTTGGCATATGTAAAAATGAGAGTTCTTGGCAAATACTTTAAGTACTATAAGTCAATATTCTGGAGGCTCTATTTTGAGCCATACAAGATGTTTCAATTTGCATTTGCAGAAAGGTCATATAGAAATAGTGTAATATTGACGAACAGTAGATACAGTAGATACTTTGCAAAGAAGCTTTTTGATATTAATGCTATTATTGTATATCCTCCTGTTGAGATAAGAGATTACTTAGAGTACTGTGGACGAAGTACTGATAGAGAGGACGCTGTCATATATATTGCAAGGTTTAGTCCTGAGAAATGTCATCATTATTTGATATACGTTGCGAAAGAGTTGCCACACATTAAGTTTTATCTTGTAGGCGCAGCGCATGGTAAAGGTCTCAGTTATTATCAACAGTGTTTAAAGCTTAAGGAGAAGTTGAATGTTAAGAATGTTGAAATTTTACCAAATGTTCCACATTTTGAGAAGCTTCGACTTTTAGCTAAGTGTAAGGTGTATGTACATCTGTATGTTACTGAGCATTTTGGTATAGCTCCTGTTGAGGCACTTGCAAGTGGCTGCATTCTTGTGGTACCTACGAACTCAGGAACCTGGACGGATGTGTGTGATTTTGGCAAGTATGGTATTGGTTTTAGGAAACTTGATCCTAAAGAAATTTCATTAAAAATATGTGAAGCATTGGAGAAGTGGAGTGTAGGTTTTCTACAGGAGGCTGCTAGGTATGTGAGGAGGTTTAGTGTAGAGGAATTCTATAGGAGAATGCAGAAGATTGTTGAAATATTTGAGAATGTTAGAGAAGGTTCTACAATGTGATGATAATCGTACTCGCTGATGTGTGATGATGGCGACCCTAGCTGACTTGTTCTTGTGCTGCTCGTTTTAGGAATTTTCTTGCTTCTTCTGCTTCGTGTTTTGGTATTTCTGTGTAGCAGAGCCACCAGTCTAGGCATGTGTATTTTCTTGGTCTTTCCTGTGCTTCCTGTATTGTCTGTGGTGGTGGTATTATTGCGTTGTCTCTGACTATCTCGTTGTTTGGCCAGTTTGCTGGTAGTGCGACTCTGTACTGTGCAGATACTTGTAGTGCTTTGAGTAGTCTCAGTATTTCGTCTATGTTTCTGCCAACTTCCTGTGGGTAGTATAGTATTGCTCTGATTATTCCTTCAGGATCTACGATCATTACTGCACGTACAGTATGTGTAGGTGACTGTGCATGCAGCATCCCCAGCCTTGTGGCGACTTCACCACGTGGGTCAGCGATCACTGGGAATGGGATCTCTACACCAAGTTTCTCACGTATCCACTCTATCCACTTCATGTGACTGTACACACTGTCTACACTTAGTCCAATCAGCTCAGCATTCAGTCGCTTGAAGTCCTCGTACCTTTTTGCAAATGCTACAAACTCTGTCGTACATACAGGTGTGAAATCTGCAGGATGACTAAACAGTACGAACCATCTTCCTCTATAGTGGTCAGGAAGCTTGATCTTTCCATGCGTTGTCAGGACCTCCATCTCTGGAAACTTCTCACCTATTGACGGTGCCTGCAGTGGCATGTCTGATAAATCATTTTTCGGAATTTTAACTTTATCCATGTCCACAGTCTCATTTAGACAGTTAGGAACATCGTATATTCCAGTTCGGTTTCCTAACCTTCTACTTCTATTCTCTTAACTGCATGCCATAGACCATGCTGATTACAATAAGCTACAACATGTAACCAACCTGATGCTCTTGGTCTAAGTCTGAGCTCCACGACACGTTCAACAACTTCAGGCTCGAGGACAATATGTGCAACATGTACAGGATTCAGGTTCCTGCCCTCCTCCTCGTAGTACAGCTCGATCAGTGTAATAGCATGGTCCTGCCTGTCAGGATGTGCCGATAGGTCAATCTTGACAAGAGCAGACTCTCCTTTCCTGACCTTGTCAGGCTGCACATCTACCTTGGGGACGTGTGTCCTTGCCTTATCCTGAAGTTCTGGAGGAACTTCAGGTCCATACGTTGGGAGTGGACGAGACATATGTAACCTGTTCACTGCATAAAGATAATTGAGCAAGCGTCTCCTCAGACCTGTGACACAAACAATATATTTAACAGGTAGCTAAGCACCACGATGATGAGCACGCTGGTAGCGGAATGGTGAAGAGGGTCAGAGGTTCTGAAAAAGTTTTCAATTATTAATTAAATTTCATTATGATGAACTCAACGCATGCTGAGCACTGATGATGGCAGGGCTTAGCTGACCTATCTCAAGCTGATGCATGGGGTCTAGTTTAAGTACTTTACAACATGTTTAAGCCACATGAAGAGTAAGGCAGCTGTAGTTGCAGGCATAGTGATTGCCATCATAGTGATTGCCGCAGCTGCTGTGTATTTCCTGATGTTTAAACATCTTCCATTTGTCAAGCCTGCTAAGCCTACCTTGAAGGAGCTTGTACATGCGTCACAGGTAGCTAGATATGAGGCAACTTACGATGTTAACGTAGGTCTGAGGCTAGCCTATGGAAGGAGGAACATTAATCTGCTGATACGTGGAACCCTCACAGCAGGGCAGGACACGGTCAACAAGACGTACGTGTATGGTAAACTTAAATTGACATTATCTCCAGGAGGTGGAATATCGTACACCATACAGATACCAATACAGGCAGCATATCTTATGGAGGATGGAAAAGTAACAACATGCATAAACATGACAATTTCATTCTTTGGAAAAATACAAATTGCAAAATGTAACACAACAAAAATCACATCTGCAAGATATGCAAAGATTCTGGAGTTTAAACAGGAAATACTTAAACACATGATAACACACGCAAAGTACCTTGGAACAGAGACAATTGCAGGACAGGAGTCATACTGTTACAGTACCTGGTACATAATTAACATGACACGCATATCAAAAATGCCAGTACAGTCACGTGTAACAATACTGCCAATACTGAAGACATTGTTAACACTGAACGTCACAGTAAATAAGATATGCATAACAAGAGATGGCGCAATAACATACATAGACATGGTAATAAGACCAGTAAAACAGAGTTCACTATTCTCAATGTACGTGACTGGAAAATTAGTTGCAAAGAATGTAAAATTAAACTACTTCAATGAGAAATTATTTAATAAACTACTCTCACTACCAAAAGGACCACTAACACCAACACCACCTTCTCCACCAATTGTGACACAGACAAGCTAAAACGAACTTAATAGTGACCAATTATTTAGATTAATTTGGAATTGTTTCTTCTTCGTTTTTGTCTCAGTCTGGGACGGCTTCTTCATTTTTCCGTATCAGGAGTTGTCATCATTCTCCTGCGTTCTCGATCTTTATCTGGCCTTGCTCTATCTTAATAATTTTTGGCTTGACGAAGCGGTAGGGTCCTGCACAGGATGAGAATACTGTTAGGACTTTTTCTTTGTGGTTCCATTTGTATCCCTGTTCTGTGTACTCATGTGCTCTTACTATGAGTTTGAGACTGTTTCTTGTTAGGAAGCTCTCTGTCACATCTGGTCCCCAGAAGTAGACGCAGAGTCCACCTTCGTCACATCCTCTCAGATAGTTTGGAACGAAGCCGTATACGTCGTCTGCTGGGTCATTCCATACTAGTTGGAACGCTACTCTGTCTCTTGGTCCATCGTCTCCCTTTGGCAGATTCTTCACGTCTTCAGGTTTTTCAATTCCTTTTGCAAGTCCACCATGTACAGCAAATATCTCATTGTTCACAATTGCTGCATATGGTAGGTTTATGAAGACGTTCCTGAGAATGACATTGTATATCAGGTAGTCTCTTCCTGAGCCAAGCTTTTCCTGTAGTTCAAATACGAAACCATACTCGAAGTTCATTAGTGGTGACTCATGGTTTCCCCTCAGCAGGTACACATGTTCAGGATACTCAAGCTTGAGCATGAGAACTCTCGTCAATGTCTCAATCTGGTATTCTCCACGGTCAACATAGTCTCCGAGAAATAGTAGCTTCCACTCTGGTGGCTTGTACTTCTCGAGAATCCTTGTTAATGTCACGTAGTCGCCGTGGAGGTCGCCTATTATGATTATCCTGTCTCCACGAACTTCAAGAAGCTGAGGTTCTGATTCCAGTAGTTTAGCTATGTCGTTTGCTTTCTCTACATAGAAGTTGACAATGTCCTCGATGTTCAGCACGTTCAGCATATTCCTGATAAATACTTAATATTACTTTAGCATTAAGGCAGGGAGAGCCGTGATTTGTGAAATGAGTGTTAACGTGAAGAGGCTTGAGCTTCAGGATGTGATGTCCTTATTCAAGACTGTGCTTGAGAAACACATGAACATTCCAAGACTTGGAATTAGAGATTTTATAGAACTAATATGTAGACTAGTGTACCGATACGAACAGTGGAAAAACAAGATAGACATGCTGTTGACAATACCTGAATTTAACGCATTTGTGAACGTTCTCGAACAGCACAATGTCGAGATTGTATATACGAGATATGGAGATTTTCTTGATTGCCTAACATTTAGAATAGATAATGAGGATCTTGCAACAGTGTGCGAAGACCCTGAACTTGAACGATATGAAAAACGTGTAACATTTCTAAACTTGGATAAGCTTTCTAAATATGTTAAATTAACTTTCAGAATAGTGAATTATAAGGGAGAACACTTGTCGAGTTATGTAAATGATGTACCTACATTTAGCACATTTTCTTCACTTCCAATATACTATGTTCTTCACGTATCTAAGCTAGGTCTACAGGATCTTCTCAATGGAATATATGCAGGTCTCATACTTTCTAAAGATCAGGTGAATGAGGACCTTGTTGCACTTGGAATACTGATGATGTATAGAGATGTCTCAGCACTTGCACATGCTCACTATTTTGCATCTATTAACGATGTCCAGAGGATCAGCACGCTGATGTACAGGTCTGTACTTCAGGAAGATGATAAGAGGCTCACACTCTCAGTAAATGGTAAGCTTCTGCTCAGTGGTGTGAAGGTGAATGGCGTCATGATGAAGATAACTTACATGAATGTGCTTGGTTTTCTACAGCAGGGCGTTGAGCCCTGGATGGTTAAGCTGTGTGTCGCCTAGTTTAGACTATTGGCCTGTACTGTGGTCTCATGCTCAGTCTCCTGGGCATGTACAGGTCAGTCTTTGGGTAGCCGCGAGTCTCTTCTTCAATTCTTGAGATTAGCTCATCTAGACTCATCTTGTGTAGAGTCTTGTCACCCCTTATCCTGACTGTGAGCTTTCCTGTTGATGTTTCTTCACGTCCAATGACGACTATGTAAGGTATCCACAGTTTCTCGGCTTCACGAATCTTCTTACTCACCGTCTCTTCACGATCATCAATGTCTACTCTTATTCTATGTTCCTCAAGTTTGTCAGCCACTTCCTCACAGTACTTCAGGAACTCTCCTGACACAGGTATCAGCCTGACCTGCACAGGTGCAAGCCACGTTGGTAGTCTCGGTATCTTACCCTGCTTCTCGTCAAGTGCAGCACGTTGAAAGATTGCGTATATGTAACGTTCTACGCTTCCAATAAGTGCCGTATGTATGATGACTGGATGTCTCATCTGTCCATCAGGTGTCCTGTAGACGATGCCGAACCTCTGCGCATTGCCCACATCTATCTGCATTGTAGCTATCTCTCTAGGTCTCTCAAGCTCGTCAATTATATGAAATTCAACATTCATAACCCAGTAATACTTTCTACCTTCTATAATATTTACAAGTATTGGCTTTCCTTCACGTTTTGCAAGTTCTTTTAAGAAATCTACATGCTGCTCAAAGAATTCTCTAGTAACATTGTAGAGAGACACATAGTCAAGACCTATCTTATGTATCTCATCGAATATTATTTCATGAACTTTCATACACATCTGCTTTGCCTCCTCTAGATCATGTGTAAATATGTGAGTGTCAGGCATTGTGAATTTTCTAAGTCTAAAACATAGCACAGTCTCGCCAGGCTGTTCATATCTGTAGCTGTCTGCAATCTCAATAACTGCGAAGGGCAGGTCACGGTAGCTTATGACCCAGCTGCTGACCATTGAGAACTGTTGAAAACATGCAGCATATCGGAGGACTAGCGTATCTGTGTCTGTCTCAAGCATGTACATTCTCTCGCCAAAGAGCTTGGCATGTTCAGCAACTGCTGGTGAGCTTAGTCTAAACATGTTTGTTCCCCTGATCTTGAAGAGTGGCACACCGAGACGCTTAGCTACTTGCCATGCGTACTGTTCAACAAGGTCAAACATGATGCATGCCTCAGGTCCATACCTCATGTGTCCAATATCTGACAGAGGCTCCCACTCGAGTCCAAACTTCTTACAGTAGGTCAAGTATCTTGGCTCTTCACCACCAGGAAGCTCCTGTTTGAACACCTCCTTCTTTACAAGAATCTCAACATCACGCTCAGCCTCTGTGAACCTGTACTCTTCAGGTTTCACAACTCTACCATCAGGAGTTATTAGGAGGTACGTGTTCTTAACTTCCTGAACCTGCTCCTGCACAGGCAGTGCACGCTGCTCCGCCTTCTCAGGTCTATAACTTCGACTAAGCTCAGCAAGTGGATGACCAATACACTTGATTTCGAAGGCCTTATAGTAGCCAAATGGTGCAGCAAAGATCTTGAAGCCCTCTTTCTCACCTTGCTCACGTAGAAGCTGCTCAAGCTTCTGGAAGATCCTCATGGCAACAGCAGGCTTAGCAAGTTCAGAGCTGAGGTGAGCATAGGGATAGAGCACGACATTGCTAGCCTTCACCTTCCTTGCAACATCGAGAACATCATTCACAATCTTGCGAAGATACTCACTATCCTCAGCATCCCACTTCTCGACAGTTGTAAACACTACAAGTGCATTATCAACAGCAAGAGAACGCCTATCCTCAGGAACTTCAGGAACCTCACGAAGAGCCGGCTCACGTACAGCATAGCTAAACCTCTCTGCATGAATAAGCAAGATACGCATCCTTCAAAACATGACAAGCCGACATATAAAGAGTTACACCACGACAATACACAGCCATTTCATAAAAAGCCCCCAGACACAAAATAGAAAAACCCATAACCAAAGACTCACACATTAATAACAAAAACCATCCTGACAAAGACAGGAAATACAAACAATATGAAGAAAGATTTATAAAACAACTAAGCAACAGCAGTAACGAAGGTTGGGTTGAAGCGGGGTGGGGAAGCCAGGTATCCTGCGGGGCTCATAACCCCGAGGTCGGTGGTTCAAATCCACCCCCCGCTACCAACACAAACAACAATTCTAAATTTCGTGTTTCCTAACAAGTCGTTTAATTAAGTTCTATGCAACATTTATTCTGTGGAGAACAATGCAAAGTTCGCTGTTTGGCTAGTATGTGGTCAGTTGGGTAGAGGTTTCCTCATCTTCGGCTGAGGACCACTTCATCACTGTTGTCTTTAACTGTGTGGGAGTACTTAATTAGTTCTGGCTACTCCTAGTCTTGATCTATCGTGATTTCACTTAAGTATAAGAATGCTTTTGCAAACACCTGTACGTTACCTCTGAGGATTTACAATACTGCAAGTAAGACTATTGAGGAGTTTCGTACTCAACGTCCTGGACAGGTACGAGGCTATGTATGTGGACCAACGCCTTACGATTCTATGCATGTTGGGCATGCTAGAACATACGCATTCTTTGACACCTTTGTCCGTCTACTAAGGTATCTTGGCCTTGATGTTCTTTTAGTTATAAACTTCACAGATATAGATGATAAGATTCTGAATAGAGCACGTGAAGAATTTGGTCAAGAAATGTTAAAGAGATGGCATGAAATTCCTGAGAGGTACATTTCAGAATTCTTCGATATTTGCAAAATGTTGAACATTGGCAACGCAACATGGTACCCTAAGGTTACTGAGAACATTCCTGACATGATAAAGGCAATTCAGGAGCTCATTGATCGTGGATTCGCGTACGTTGCACCTGATGGATCCGTCTACTTTGATGTCACAAAGATTCAAGATTACGGAAAGTTCTCCGGGCAGGAAATCGATAAACTAATTGCAGGTGCCAGAGTTGAGCCAGAGCCAGGCAAGAGAAATCCCCTAGATTTTGCTCTCTGGAAATCTTGGAAGCCTGGAGAGCCCTGGTGGGACACCCCATGGGGACCTGGAAGACCAGGATGGCATCTTGAGTGTGTCGTCATGGCATCAAAATACCTCGGTGTTCCACTTGACTTCCATGGAGGTGGTCTTGACCTAGTGTTTCCACATCACGAGAATGAGATTGCCATAGCGAAGGCACTGTACGGTGTTGAGAATCTTGCAATGTACTGGATACATGTCGGTCTCGTCACGGTGCGAGGCGAGAAGATGAGCAAGTCTCTGAAGAACATAATTCCTGTACAGGACGTCCTACAGAAGTACACAGGTGAGGCACTCAGACTCTACTACGCAATGACACACTACAGGAAGCCTCTAGACTTCTCATTTGAGGGACTTGAACAGGCAGAACAACTTCTCAAGACACTGTACGCTGCCAATGATTACCTTAGACAAATTGAGAAGGAGGCAAAAGATGAGGCA